>NZ_JBHXNK010000031.1:0-86033 GCF_042719755.1 Nocardia sp. NPDC058519
TCATCTCGAGGGTGTCGCGTTCACGGGCGAGCTCGCCCGCCATCGCGGCGGCCAACTCGGGATCGAGCTCACCGAGAGACTGGGTATTCACCGAACTGGCGGTGGTAGCGGACTTGGCCACGATGTGTTCTCCGTCGGATGGCAGAAACGGACGCCACCCTTGTGGCGCACAACGGCGAACCCGTACTCGCACAACGCGATTCGGGAGCATACCGGTGTGCACCCGATCCACGAGGCGACGACCGCCGGACGCGGCGCGCCCGGCACAGCGGCAGGTCTTCGGACTCGCGGGCGCCGACCGGGAACACCCGGACGACCTACTGACCATCGCTTCCCGGACATGCGAGGCCCAGTGCTGTTGATGGTGTTCGTTCCTGCTCACCGCTGCGGGACAGCCCCGGATTCCCACCGGGTTCCCTCTCCACCCCGAAACGCCGCCGTGCGGCGCGAGATGTCGACACCGACGACCGAGCGGGGACTCCCGACATCCAGGCCACCGGCGAACCAGCTGCCCCGACAGAATACGGCACCCACAAAAAGTCACACGACGGGTCCCTCCCGAGAGGCATCACCCGAACCGAGGGTGCGAGCCCCGAACCGACCTCGGCCGCCACCGCCTCGCACCCACCGAAACACGCTTGACCCACTGGAGACCGCGTGCGTACGCGGGGTCCCAAGTGGGACTTGATCATTCGGCGATTCACCTCACTGCACTGCTACCGTTGGGCCGAGGGGAAATGCTATGAACGACTGCAGTTCAAAAGAGTCGAGAAACTGTGAGGCACTTCAGCGGGAAGTCTGTCGCCCGGTACACCGCCGCGTGCATGATTGCTGTCGGGATCGGGGGATGTTCCGCCGATCCGGGCGACGAGATAAGCCACCTGTCGACGTGTGCAGAAATATCCTTCCCCGAGGATGCGGATGTTGTGTGGTATCAGCACGACACCCGTTTCAGAGAGTCGACCTCAGCAGCCGTGGTCGACATTCCGATCGGGTCATTCGGCGAGTTCAAGCGCCTATCCGGATTTGCGGAGTTCGCTCCCGGGGCACCCTCGTCGTGGAAGCCCTACTGGGCCGCAACGGGAATGAACGATCCGCTGACGACTGACGCCGGAAACGAGCACTCGGTCGAGGGTTACCGGGATCCGAGACGATACGTCGTCATCCACGACGGCGGCAACGAGAAACTACGGATCTTCGTTCATACGGACTGCTGATACGTGTTGAAACACGGGGATGGCGGTCAGCGAGCCAGCCGTGTGGCCCGGCCCCTAGATCAGGACTTCCTGCCGCTGGGGTGCAGAATGCACTACGCTCACGGACGCGAACTAGAACAGGTTCTCGGGGTGGGAGGGTGCCATGGAGATCGCTACATTGCGGGCGACGGTGGTCGGTGCGGTTTTCGCGCTGGTGACGGCGTGCGCGGGTTGGGCTGTGGCGGTGCCGCTGCCGGAACAGGATTCGTTCTACGCCGAACCTGCTGGTCTCGCGGAGCTGGCCAACGGGACAGTGCTCGCGTCCCGGGCGGTCGAACCGGCGTCGTTTCTGCAGCCGCTGCCCGCGGAGGCGTGGCAGGTGCAGTACAAGACGATCGACAATCATGGGGCGCCTCGTGCCTACATCGCGACAGTTCTCGTACCGCACGGAGAATGGACTGGAGACGGTCCGCGTCCGCTGCTGTCGTACCAGGTCGCCGAAGACGGTGTCGGGTCGAAATGCGCGCCCTCGTACGCGCTGCGGGGTGGTGGGATCGACGGCGGCCCGAGCAACGCGTATTCCGAGACCGGCGTGATTCGGCTTGCACTGCAACAAGGTTGGGCTCTGGTCGTGCCGGACTATCAGGGGCCTGACTCCGATTTGTTCGGTGCCGAGGGTTATGCCCACGGCGTGCTTGACGGTATTCGCGCCGCCAGGGCGTTCGCGCCCGCGGCTGTCGACCCGGCGGCGCCGATCGGCATGTGGGGATACTCGGGCGGGGCGCAGGCCACCGCTATCGCAGCGCAAGCGCACCGCGCCTACGCCCCGGATCTGCCATTGACCGGCGTGGCGCTGGGCGGGATCGTCGCGGACCTGGAGGCCACCATGACCGGCTTCAACGGCGGAATCGCCGGCGGCGCGGCTGTGGTGGGACTGGTGGGGCTGAACCGGTCCTATCCGGAGGCCGATGTTGCCCAGTACCTCAACGAATCCGGCCGCGCGATGTTGGCCGCGAGCCAAGGCGATTGCCTGCTCAACGCCGCTCTCGCGTATCCCTTTCTCGATGTGGCGGCGCTGGAGGCTTGGCCCGGATCGATCACGAACAACACAGAACTGAGCAAGGTGGTGCGGATGGCCAGTCCCCTGTTCCGCCCGGGCACACCCGCCGTGCCGGTGCTGCTCCATCACGCTGTCGCCGACGAGTTCGCGCCGATCGGTGCGGCTCGGGCGCTGGCCGGGAAATACTGCGCCGCTGGGATTCCGGTGCAACTGGTGGAGAATCCGGTCGGCGAGCACGGGACCGAAGCCGTGGTGGGATTGCCGACGGCCCTGACCTATCTCGCCGACCGATTCGCCGCGAAGCCGGCGGCGAGCACCTGCTGAGCGGGACCGAACGACGGTTCGCTCTGGGCGCTCGGCGGTAGCGTGATCGCCATGAAGAGTCCCTGGATCATCGCTTTCGCCGTGGTGGCGGTGGTCCACCTCGTGCTCAACGGCGCCGGGGCGCAGCCGTGGGAAAGCATCTCCAAGTGCCTGCTCGCTCCCCTGCTCCTCGCCTGGGTCATCGAGCAGAAGGGGCCACGCCTACTGGCGGCAGCGCTGGTGTTCTGCTTCCTCGGTGATCTGCTTCTCGAGTTCGATGACCTGTTCATCGTCGGGATGGCTGCGTTCGCGGTCGCTCACCTGTGCTTCATCCGGTTCTTCGTCTCCCGCGGCGCCATCGGCCGGCTCGCGCGCAAACCCTGGCTGGTTGCTCCTTTCGTCATCGCAGGCATCGCGATGATCGCGTACGGATGGTCCGGCCTCGACGATGCGCTCGAGCCGGTTGTCCCGATCTATGCGGCGCTGCTCGTCGGCACAGCGGTGACCGCACTCGCCACCGACATCCGTGCGGGCATCGGCGGACTGCTGTTCCTGGTCTCCGACGGCATCATCCTGCTCGGTGAAGCGGGCCGGATCGACAAGGACGCCACCGGCACCGGCCTGGCGATCATGGCCACCTACATCGCGGCGATCTTCTTGCTGACCTCCGGCATCCTCGACCGCGAGAAGGTCACCATCGCCGCCGGACCCGGTTTCGACCCGACGGTCCGTACGGACTGCTGGCCGGTCTTCCCCGCCACCAAGACCTAGCGGCTCGCATCAGGGCCGATGACCGTGGAGGGTCAGGGTGTCATCGATGCAGCGAGCGATGAACTCGTCGTCGATCACCTCGTCGCCGACCAGCAACCTGAAATATATCGGCGCGGAAAGTGTTTCGAGGACTCCGCGAGGATTCACCGTCGCAGGTAGTTCACCGCGCTCGACAGCCCTCGCGACCACCTGGGAGCTGCGCTCGAAGCGATCGTTCCAGAACCGGCGGCGCGCGACGTCGACCTCCGGATCCGACGACAGAGCCACGGTGGTCCCCACCAGACGCGCCATTCCCGGACGCGTGATCAGCTCTGATATCTGCTCCGCGAGCACCAGCAGATCCGCCCGGAGCGTGCCGGTGTCCGGCGTGGGGTTACCGACAGCGGCGAGCTCGGTGACAGCCTCGGCGATCAACGCGGTGCGCGTACCCCAACGGCGGTAGACCGTCGTTTCGGCGACACCGGCCCGCGCCGCCACATCACCGATGGTCAAGCCCTCGATGCCGTGCTCGATGACCTGGTCCAGGGTCGCGGCCAGCACCGCTTCGCGCACACGCGCCGAGCGTCCCCCGGTCCGCTTGCGCGGAGCCGTTGGTGTCACCGACTGCTTGTCGCCGGCATCGCGTCCGCTCTGATCCATGGTCCAGTTCTACTCGACGGCCGTGCCGTACACCGAATGCCCGACCGGCGGGTCCGCTACGGCCTGCACAACGAACGACACGAGTTCGGGCGGAGGCGAACTTGCGGTGTCGACGTCGGCGGCGCGCCCCTAAGAGGCGAGCGGTTCGATGAGGGTGCGGGCGAAGTTCGCTGCCGCTTCGCGGTCGTCGCGGTGACCGGGTGTGGACATGTGGCCGAGGAAGGCGTGCTGGAAGCACGCGCCGAGCAGGAGTCCCGCCGCGGCATGAACGTCGGCGTCCGGTCGCAAGCGGCCCTGTTGCTGTTCGGCTCGCAGGTATGCGGCGACTGCCTCGTTGACCTTGTGGGGTCCGGCGCCGAGGCGCACCAACTCCGCCTTGTGGGTCGCCAGCGTCTCCGGATCGGCGAACATCGAGGCGAACAGCGGGAAACCGTTGCCGTAGAAGGCGATTGCCCCTTCGGCGACAGCGGCGAGGTTGCCCACCACGTCTCCGGTGCCGACTTTGTCGCGGAGCACCTCATCGAGCCAGCCGAAGCCGGGTGACCGTTCGCGCATCACCGCGACGAGCAGGTCGGCCTTGTTGGCGAAGTGTTTGTACAGGGTCGCCTCGGTGAACCCGGCGGCCCGCGCCATCTGGCGTGTGGTCACGTTGGCCAGACCCTGCTCGGCCATTACCTCGGCTGCCGCGTCGAGGATCACGTCCCTGGTACCCATCCACTCCTCCTTCAGCACTTGACATGGTCAGTAAACGCTCACTAACGTCATTCAGGCAAGTTAGCGAGTGTTTACTAACCATGGAGTTCCGATGAAACCGCTGGGGTACTCACCATGAAGCGAAAGATCATCGTCTTCGTGTGCCTGCTGCTGGCTGCCGCGCTCACGGGCACCGGCACCGCCGGCTACCTCGCCTTCCTGCGCCCGGCCGACAACCCACCCGCCGCCGCCTGTGCGCCGGCGAGCACATCCGACACCCGACCCATCGTGGTCGCGGCCGGAGCCAGCATGACCAGGGGCACGCTCGGCGCGGACTGGGTGGGCGCACTCCGTACCGATCCCCAGCACCGGGGCCATCAGTTCGTCAACGCGGGCATCAACGGCAACACCACCGCCGACCTGCTCGAGCGGATCGACGCCGACATCGTGGCGTGCCGCCCCGCCGCGGTCACGCTCCTGATCGGTACCAACGACGTCCGCGACGGCCTCCCGCTGGAGCAGTACAGGGAGAACCTGCGCGCGATCGTCGAGCGCGTCAAAACCCGCACCACCGCCCGGATCGCGCTGATGTCCCTGCCGCCACTCGGCGAAGACCTGGACGCACCGATCAACCACACCCTCAGCGGCTACAACGCCGTGATCGAGGAGATCGCGGCCGACACGGGCGTGAACTATCTCCCCCTGCACGAGCGCATGACCGAGGTACTCCGGCAGGTCGCCGCCCCCGGGCCGGAGTACTCCTTCAGTTTCGTCGGCGCCCTCGCCGCGGCGACCCGGCACTACCTGTTCGGACAGAGCTGGGATCAGGTCGCCCGCAACGGCGGCATACGTCTGCTCGTCGACCACATCCACCTGAGTGACCGAGGCGGCGCCATCGTCGCCGATCTCACCTCGACCTGGCTCTCGTCGCTCCCCCGCGATCGCCGCTGAAACACCTCACCACATCAGGAGAACACCATGGCCCTCACCATCACGCTGGTCCCGCTCGCATTGCTCGCCGCGGAGCTGTGCGTCCTCATGTACGTCGCCTTCAGGCGCCCGGCCACCAACGCGCCGAAGAAGTTCCTCGCCAAGGGCCGCCGTCCCGGCTCCCACACCGTCATGGTCGCCTTCGGCGACAGCATCACGCATGCCACCCTCAGCGCCGACTGGGTCGGCGCCCTGCGCGACCGATTCGGCCCCGGCGGGTACGAGTTCGTCAACGCCGGCGTCAACGGCCACACCAGCACCGATCTTCTCCGCAGGCTCGATGAGGTGGTGGCCTGTCGCCCGGACGCCGTGGCGATCATGGTCGGCACCAACGACGTCCGCAACGGGATACCACCGGCGCGGTTCCGCGCCAACCTGGAAACGATCATCGGCAGGCTCCAGACCCACAGCACCGCCCAGATCGCGCTGCTGTCAGCCACGCCCCTGGGCGAGAACCCGGCCGACCCGGCCAACCAGACCCTCACCGACTACAACACCGCCGAGGCGCGCATCGCCGACCGCATGGGCGTCGGTTATCTGCCGGTACACGAGCGGATCGCCGAGCACCTCGGCCGCGGCAACGCCACGCCGAAGTTCGCCTTCAGCTTCGGCCTGGCAATGAAAGTCGCGGTCCAGCACTACGTGTTCCGCCGCTCTTTGGACGACATCTCCGGCGGCAACGGCCTCACGATGCTCACCGACCACATCCACCTCAACGACCGGGCAGGCGCGATCGTGGCCGACCTCGTCGCGAACTGGCTGTCCCGCATCCCCGCCCCGCACTAACGTACTGATATGCATCCCTTCCGAACTGCCGTCGAGACCCGCGACACCGACGCGGTGGAGGCCCTGCTGGCCGACAACGTGGTGTTCACCAGCCCGGTGGCGTTCCAGCCGTATCCGGGCAAGGCCATCACCGCCGCGATCCTGCGCGCCGTCATCCGCGTTTTCGAGGACTTCCGCTACGTCCGCGAAATCGCCGACGGGCCCGACCACGCGTTCGTCTTCGAGGCGACCGTGGACGGCAAGAAGATCACCGGCTGCGACTTCCTGCACTTCGACGACGACGGCCTCATCGACGACTTCATGGTGATGGTCCGTCCGCTCTCGGCCGCCACCGCGCTCGCGGCCCGGATGGGCGAGCAGTTCGAGCAGATCAAAGCCGAAGCGCTTGCCCAGGTCGAGCGCGAGGCGGCAGGCGGGTAACCGACTACGGTGCCGACCGGCGATCGCGCAGCATCGTGGCGATCAGGATCGCTGCCAGGATGACGAGGGCCGCGGCGACGGTGAGCGCGTAGGAGAACGCTTGCGAGGCGGCCTGTTGATGATGGATCGAGTCGCCCAGCTCGTCGTCGCGTCGCGTGGCGAGAGTTACCAGAACGGCCAAACCCACTGCGCCGCCTAGTTGTTGGACGGAGGTGAGGACAGCGGAGCCGATCCCAGCGTTGTCCCCGGTGGTGCCGGTGAGCGCGGCGACGGTCAGGGCGGGCATCACCATCCCGCAGCCGAGGCTGGTGACGAGCAAAGCGGGCAGCACGCCCGGGGCGTAGGCGTCGTGGCCGTCGATGCCCGTCATCAGCAGCAGACCCGCCGCGCTGATCAGCAATCCGGTCACCAGCGCAGCACGCGCACCGAGCAGGTTCACCGCCCGCGACGACAGCCACATCCCGGCGAGGATGCCCGCCCCGAACGGGAGATACGCCAGACCGGCGGTGAACGGCTCGTAGCCGAGGACGGTCTGGATGTGCAGCATCAGCAGGAAGGCCATGGCGTAGAACGCCGCGGAGAACAGCAGCATGGCGGCATTGGCCACCGCACGTGGCCGAAAAGCCAGAAAGGACAACGGAACCAGCGGTTCATCGGTGCGCTTCTGCACCGCGACGAACGCCGCGGCCAGTAGCGCGGCGGCGAGCATCGCCACCGTGGAACCGATTTCACCCCAACCGGTTTCGGCTGCGCGCAACAGTCCGTAGACCAGCAGTACCGGAGCGCCGGTGATGAGCACGGCGCCGGGCAGGTCGATGCGCGTACGACGATCGCTGCTGCTCTCCGCGACCACGTGTGGCAGTAGTACCGAGACCACGACGACGACCGGCACATTGATCAGGAAGATCCATCGCCACGAGGCGAACTCGGTGAGCGCACCGGAGATCACCAATCCCGAGGTGGCACCCACCGCAGCCGTCGCACCCCAGACGCCGATCGCCTTGGCGCGTTCCCGCGCACCCGGATAGAGCAGGGTGAGCAACGCGAGTGCGGCCGGACTCGCCATCGCGGCCCCGGTTCCTTGGATGAATCGGCCCGCCACCAACTGCCACGGTTCCTGCGCGAGCCCACACAACACGCTCGCCACCCCGAAAAGCGCTACGCCACTGAGGAATATCCGACGCCGGCCGAGCAGATCGGCCACCCGTCCGAACAACAACAGAAATCCGCCGAAGGCGAGGATGTAGCCGTTCACGACCCACGCCAAACCGGCGGTGCCGAATCCGAGGTCATCGCGCAGGGTGGGCAGCGCGACACTCACCACGTTGTCGTCGAGATTCAGCATGAACTGGACCAGGCAGAGCATGATCAGCACCGCCCGGCGGCGGGCAACGCCTCCTGGTGAGGCTGATCTCATCGTGGAAATCGAAGTCATCCATCGACGGTAGGTAGCGATATCCATGGCCGCTATACGTCACCGGGCCAGGTAATAGCGTGTTGAGGACATAGCCTGGTGGCATGTCCGCACCTGCTTTCGAACCCGCCCCGCTCGGCGTCGGCGCGATCGTGGTCGGCAGCTTCCCGCTCGCGGCCGGACAGTGGACCCACGAGCACTATCACCCGCAGCACCAGCTGGCCTGGACTCGCACGGGCGTACTGGGAGTCGCGGTGGGAGAGGCGAATTGGGTCGTGCCGCCGACTCGCGCGTTGTGGCTGCCCGCGGGAGTCGTGCACAAGACCGGCGCCAGCCGCGATGCCGTGCTGTGCAGCCTCTATTTCGAACCGGACCGTTGCGACGTGCCATGGACCGAACCCACGGCGGTCCGGGTCGACGGCCTGCTGGCGCACTTGATCGCCCACCTCGCCCAGCAGCAATTGGCCGATGAGCACCGGATACGCGCCGAGGCGGTCGTTCTCGACCTGCTGCAACCGCTGCCTGCCACCCCGATCGACGTGCCTCGTCCCGTCGACGAGCGAGTGCTCGCGGTCGCGGACGCCCTGCTGGAAAACCCGGCCGATCCACGAAGCCTCGAAGCGCACGCCCGGTCCGTCGGTGTCAGCCGACGCACCATGACGCGCTTGTTCGTGCAGGACACCGGGATGAGCTTCGACCGCTGGCGCACCCACGCACGACTCCAGGCCGCACTGCCACTCCTCGCCGACGGCCAGCCCGTCTCCCGCGTCGCACACACCGTCGGATACGCCACGGCCAGCGCATTTCTCGCTGCCTTCCGGCGAACGGTCGGCACCTCGCCGAAGCATTATCTCGGCGGCGATTCCTTCACCTGACCTTGATCCTGCTACTCCAGACGCTAGCGAAGTCTGAATATTGCGGTATCCAAACTGTCGAATCGCGACTACATTCGGGTGAGCGCGTCCACGGCGCGAACCAGAACGACAGAGGCAGAGATCGGGGAATCGGTGGCGAGAATCACGCCGTCAGCAGGTCGCTACGGGGGCCTGACAGCCGACGAACGGCGCACCGAGCGCAGGGATCGGCTGTGCGAGACCGCGCTGGAGACCTTCGGCGCGGGCGCCGGATACCGGCACACCCGCCTGGTGGATCTGTGCCGCGCCACCGGCCTGTCCACCAGGCAGTTCTACCAGGAGTACGACACGCTCGAAGACCTCCTGATCGAGCTGTACCTGCACATCGACGACATGGTCGAACAGCAGGTACTCGGCGAGGCGGGCCGCACCAAGGGCCAACCGCTGACCGACCGATCGGCGGCGATGATCCACGCCTATCTGGCCCCTTTCGCCGATGATCGGCGCCGCGCCAAGATCGCCTTCGTCGAGGTGATCGGCGTCAGCGATCGCCTCGATACCCAGCGGGCGCGGTGCCGCTCACGTCGGCTCGACCTGCTGTGCGACCTGTTCGACGACTTCGCCGCCCGCGGGGAGATCGCGCCGCGCGACTTCCGGCCCACCGCCGCCGCCTTCGCGGGCGCGCTCAGCGGCCAGATGCACGACTGGTCGATGGGGTGGGTCGACACCACCACCGACGAGTTCGCCGAGTCCATGCTGCGCATGCTGCTGGGAATTCTCGGCGCGGCCGACCGGACGACCGAACCGTCGCGTCCCGGGACCGAGGTCACGCGGCCACCGGTGCGCCGCAGGCCACGCAATCGCCGCGCGACCATTCTGCAGGCGGCCACCAGCGCCTTCGCCGAGAACGGCTATCACCGCACGTCCATGGCCGATATCGCCTCGGCGGTCGGGATCACCCACGCCGCGCTGTACCGGCATTTCCGCACCAAGCAGGACCTGCTCGGATCCTGTCTGCGCGAGAGCCTCGACTTGATCATCGACCGGGTCGGCGGCACGCGAGAAAGCGATGCGGCGCTGGCCGAACTGGTCCGGGTCGCCTTGGAGATCCGGGGGCTGACCCGGCTGTGGCAGCTCGAATTCCGCAGCCTGACCGAGGCCGACCGGGTCGGCGTCCTGAGCCGCGCGGTTCGCCTGACCATGCTCATCCGGCAGGGCATCCGGGCCCGCCGACCCGACCTGAGCACCGCGGATCACGAAGCACTCAGCTGGATCGTGCTGTCGGCGGTGACGAGCACGTCCAACCACCGCACCCAGCTGCCCGCGGACCGGTTCGCCCAGGTACTCGGCGGTGTGGTGGATGCCGTCATCGGTATCCCGTTCGGCGGCAGCGAAGCGCTGCCCCTGCTCGACCGCGCCGGTGCCGACGAAGCGAGAATCCAGTCCGCGCACGACCCGCGCGGGGAACAGATGATCATCGCCGCCGCCCGGTTGTTCAGCGAGCGTGGTTTCGGCGCGGTGAGTATCGAGGACATCGGCGCCGCGGTCGGCGTCAGCGGTCCCGCGCTGTATCACCATTTCGCAGGCAAGACCCACCTGCTCACCGAGATCATGGACCGCAACAGCCAGTGGATCGAGATCTTCACCCAGCGTGCTCGCACCGAGGCAAGGGACCCGCAGGCATCGCTACGCCTGGCGTTGCGGTACTACATTCGATTCGCCATCGACCAGACCGACCTGGTGAGCACGGCTTTCAGCGAGATCGGGCACCTGCCCGACGACGCGGCGGCCCGGTATCGCCAGATCCACCGCGAGGGCAATATCGGCTGGGCCCGTCTGTTGCAGACCATCCGTCCCGAGCTGTCGATGGCCACCGCGCGGGTGCTGATCCACACCATCACCACCGTGCTCACCGACACGGTTCTCAACCCGCGACTCGCCCGCCGCGCCGACCTGCCCGACCTGCTGTTCGTCCTCGGCGAACGGATCGCCCTTGCCGAAATACCGCCAGAACTTTGTGATGAGTGACTTGCAGAATTGGTAGAAGCAATCGAGCCAGTTCAAGCGCTATAAATGCCCTTCAAAGCCCCTTATCGGCGCGTTACTTAGTTTGCACGAGCGGATCTGCTGCGACATCATGGCTCCGCGGCATGTGTCGTGCTTCCCGTCGAGAGGTGAGGGCCGTGGGCCACTACAAGAGCAACGTTCGCGATCTGCAGTTCAACCTGTTCGAGGTGTTCGGCCTCGACGCCGTTCTCGATGCGGGCGCCTTCGGTGACCTCGACGGCGATACGGTGCGGACGATGCTGACCGAGGCGGCGCGGCTGGCCGAAGGCCCGGTCGCCGATTCCTTCGCCGAAACCGACCGCACCCCACCGGTGTTCACCCCGCAGACCCACTCCGTCCAGCTGCCCGAACCGTTCAAGAAGTCGGTGCGGGCCTGGCAGGACGCGGGCTGGTGGCGCGTCGCCAAGAGCGAGCAGATCGGTGGCGTGCCCGCGCCGTCGATGCTCGGCTGGGCGATCAGCGAACTGCTACTCGGCGCCCAGCCCGCGGCCTACATGTACCTGACCGGCCCGGGGATGGCCGATATCCTCACGCGCATCGGCACCGAGCAGCAGCAGCGCTGGGCCACCCACATCGTCGAGCGCAACTGGGGCGCGACGATGGTGCTGACCGAACCCGACGCCGGATCCGATGTCGGCGCCGGCCGCACCAAGGCCGTCGAACAGGAAGACGGTTCCTGGCACATCGAGGGTGTCAAGCGGTTCATCACCTCCGCCGACTCCGACGACCTGTTCGAGAACATCGTCCACGTCGTGCTGGCCCGCCCCGAGGGTGCTCGACCGGGCACCAAGGGCCTGAGTCTGTTCATCGTCCCCAAGTACCACTTCGATGATCACACCGGCGAACTCGGCGAGCGCAACGGTGTCCTGGTCACCAATGTCGAGCACAAGATGGGCTTGAAGGCCTCGGCGACCTGCGAACTGACCTTCGGCGGCGACGGTGGGCCCGCCGTCGGATACCTCGTCGGCGAGATCCACAACGGCATCGCGCAGATGTTCGAGGTGATCGAGGAAGCGCGAATGATGGTGGGTACCAAGGCCATCGCCACGTTGTCCACCGGCTATCTCAATGCCCTCGAGTACGCGAAATCCCGGATTCAGGGTTCCGACCTGGCGCAGGGTGCGGACAAGGCGGCGCCCAAGGTGAGCATCATCCACCACGCCGATGTCCGCCGGTCGCTGATGATGCAGAAGGCTTACGCCGAGGGCCTGCGCTCGATCTACCTCTACACTGCGGGCCATCAGGACCCGTCGGTCGCCCGCCACCTCTCCGGCGCCGACGAGAACATCGCGGCCCGCGTCAACGATCTGCTGCTGCCGATCGTCAAGGGCGTCGGCTCCGAACGCGCCTACCAGTACCTCACCGAATCGCTGCAGACCTTCGGCGGATCCGGGTTTCTGCAGGACTATCCGATCGAGCAGTACATCCGCGACGCCAAGATCGACTCTCTCTACGAGGGCACCACCGCCATCCAGGCGCAGGATTTCTTCTTCCGCAAGATCGCCCGCGATCGCGGCGTGGCGCTGACCCATCTGCTCGATCAGGTGCGCGCCACCGCCCACTCCCATGCCGACGGTGGACGGCTCAAGGGCGAGAAGATCCTGCTCGCCCACGCACTCGAGGATGTGCAGGAGATCGCGGGCGACCTCACCACACACCTGCTCGCCGCGGCCGAACAGCCGTCCGAGCTCTACCGGATCGGCCTCAACGCGGTCCGATTCCTGCTCGTCGTCGGCGACCTGCTGGTGGCATGGCGTCTGCTCGTCGCCGCCGAAATCGCCTTGGCCGCACTCGATGCCGACGAGACCACCGACGCCGCCTTCTACCGGGGCAAGATCATCGTCGCGTCGTTCTTCGCGACCACCGTTCTGCCGCACCTGACCGCGGAGCGAGCCGTCATCTCCGGCACCGACCTCGCCGTGATGGATCTCGACGAAGCGGGGTTCTGATTCAGCGCGGCGACAGGCGGACGAAGGGCAGGTGCCGCCCGACCTCGCGGTAGTCCTCCTGGGAGCCGTCGGTGGCAAAGCCCATGAAGCGCACGAGTTTCCGGGCCGCACCGGGGTGACGAGGGGCGTAGCGGGCCATGAAGTCACCGCCTTCGTCCGTGCCGAGCGGACGGGCGGTGACCGGGATCGTGCGCACGCCGGCTCGGATGCTGGTCTCGGGCGCGGCGAGGATGTTCTGGTACCAGGCGGCTTCGGGGCCGAAGCCCGAGCACACCACGTAGCTGCCGTCGGTCCGGTCGTGCTCGACGACCTCGAGCACGACCTGGCGCTGCTTGCCCGAGACGCGTCCCCTGTGGTTCAACAGGAGCAGCCGATCCCCGAAGACCCAGCCGAGCCGGAGTCGGTACAGACGGATCGGGGCCCGGAACAGCAGGCGCCGGATACCGGTCGGCGGCGCGGGGCGTTTGACGATCTCCATGGTGGCGCCTTTCAGTTGTGGACGGGCGCAGAACAGTTCACCCTCCCAGGGTTCCACACAGAAGCTGCGGTCGGGAAATAATGAACAATCCATGACGTACCCCCGCGATACCGGCGGAACGATTGATTCCCACGGTCTTGGACCAATACAGTCTGGGCGAGTTGTCAGGCATGACAAGACGAGCACAGAAACGGATCCCTACTGTGGACAGGCGAACACTCCTCGGTGCGATGGCAGTCGCGGGCACGGGGGCAATGACCATCGGTGGATTTCTCTTCGCCGAAAGCCTTATCGGACCGGAACGGCTCACCGCGCGGCGAGTCGTGGATCGCCTTCAGAATATCCATGGCACCCATTCTGGATTTCGCCGCAATCATGCCAAGGGCGTTGCCGTCGAGGGCTATTTCGAAAGCAATGGGAGTGGCGCGCAATTGTGTGCCGCGTCCATTTTCCGAACGGGCAGGTACTCGGTGCGGGGGCGGTTCTCGTTGTCGGGCGGCAATCCCCACATCGCCGAGGATCCGGGCATCGTGCGCGGTCTCGGTCTGCAGGTCGGACTTCCCGCGGGCGAGCAATGGCGGATGGCGATGATCAATCTGCCGGTCTTCCTCGACCCGACACCGCAGGACTTCCACGACCGTGGCCTTGCCTTCGCCAACGACCCGGCGACCGGCAAACCGAACCCGCGGCTGGTATCGGACTACCTCGCCACGCATCCGCGCACCGCCGCGGCCATGAAGATCGCGAAATCCGTGGCCCCCGCTCCCACCTTCGCGACGACCACGTTCCACGGCCTGAACGCGTTCGAATTCACCGACCCGGATGGCACGACCATCCCGGTCAGGTGGAAATTGGTCCCCGAAACCGAGTCGATCCCTGGCGACGATCCCCGCCCCGCGAGTCTGTTCACCCAGCTCACGAACGATATCCGGCAAAGTCCGTGCCGCTGGACGATGATGGTCACCCAAGGCGTTCGGGGACAGGACCGAACCGACGACGCCTCCGTGCCGTGGCCGAGCACGCGTCCCACGGTGAATGTCGGCACCCTGGTGCTGACCGGTATCGCCACCGAGACATCGGACAACGTCCGCACGGTGAATTTCGACCCGCTGGTACTGCCCAACGGCATCGCGCCGTCCGACGATCCGTTGCTCTCGGCGCGATCGGCCGTCTACGCCGAGTCCTTCCGTCGGCGGGCAGGCGAGCCGGACAACCGCGGCTCGGTGGAAACCGAGGGCCGGGCGTGAATTCACCGGCGACACCACCGGCGAGGTTCGGCATCACCGCTCGAATCCTGCACTGGACAATGGCCGTACTGATCGTGGGGATGATCTTCCTCGGTGCCGCACTGGTCGGCTCGCTCGGCCATTATCACAGTATTCTGATCCTGCACCAGACTGTCGGTGTTGCGATTCTTGTGCTGGCGCTGATCAGAATCGCGAATCGTCTCCGTGATACACCACCACGGCAACTGGATTCGATCGCACGGCCCGAGCGAATAATCGCGGCGGCTTCCGAATATTCGATGTACGCCTTGTTCATCGCCCAGCCCGTCGCCGGATGGGCGCTCGCCTCGGCGTCCGGCACACCGATCCGCCTACTCGGCGGCATCCGAATACCGGCCATTACCCCGACTGATGCGCACCTCTATTACGCATTGCGCAATCTACACACCATTCTTGCTGTCGGTCTACTGGTCGCATTTACCGCGCATATGTGCGCAGTCCTCGCGCACACCTTGATCCTGCGGGATCAGCTGTTGGACCGCATGCTGTTCAGCGCACGCCGACGGGCGGCGCCGCCTGCCGACGAACCCGAGCCGGTGCGGCTGGTCAGTTCGCCACCAGCGGTAGCCGCACCTCGAATCGACACCCCGGGTCCCGATTCTCCACCGTGATCTCGCCACGATGCGCCGCCATGAGGCCCGCCGCGATCGCCAGGCCCATACCGCTGCCGGTCGGGGTACCTGCGGCGGCGACCGGCGAGCGCGCTGAGGTGCCCCGGTAAGCGACTTCGAAGATGCGTGGGAGGTCCGCTTCGGCGATTCCGGGTCCCGTATCGTCGACTCTGGCCCACGCGTGGCCGTCACATGACCCGGCGGAGATCGAGACCTGACCGCCGGGCGGGGTGTGGGCGATCGCGTTCGACACGAGGTTGGTCAGCACTCGGGTGAGCGCGCGGTCGCTGGCCGTGACTTCGATGCGCGACTCCGGTTGTTCGGCGTCGAGCGCGACGCGAGCGCGGTCGGCGCTCGGCCGGTTGGCGGCGAGCACTTCGTCGATCAGCTCGCGCAGGTCCACCGGCTCCAGCTCGAGCCGCAGGGCGCCCGCGTTGATCTTCGACATCTCGAACAGATCGTCCACCATCGCCGCGAGCCGATGGGTCTCGCAACCGATCTGATCGGCGTAGCGGGCGACGTCGGTCTGACTGCTGACCACACCGTCCGACAGCGCCTCGGCCATCGCCCGGATACCGGCCAGCGGCGTGCGCAGATCGTGGCTGACCCAGGCCACCAGCTCCCGTCGCGAACGCTCCGCGCTTCGCTCCTGCTCACGGATCTGCTTTTCCCACACGGTCTTTCGTGCCTGTTCACGGCCGAGCAGGATCGCGGCGGGCACCGTGACCGCGGCGACGACGGCGAGGACGATCGCGGTCCGCCGCAGCCCGTTGGACATCAGCCCACTCACCCCGACGATGCCTGCCAGCGCCGACAGCGTCGGAATCAGCACCAGCACAGCCATACTCGTCGTCAGGGAACGATTGCTCGTGGCACGCAGAACGAGAGCGCCGATCACCACCACCGGCACCGTGCATGCCAGGGTCAAGACGATCAGCTCACCGGCGTCCTCAGGCATCGTCGCGAGCCCAGACATACCCACGGCCCCATACCGTTTCGATCCGGTGCCGGTCGCCGAGTTTGGCGCGCAGCCGCTTGATGTGCACAGTGACAGTGGACAGATCGCCGAATTCCCAGCCCCACACCAGGGCGAGCAGCTCGGTGCGGCTGAAAACCCGCTGGGGGTTCTCCAGCAGGAACACCAGCAGATCGAACTCGCGTGCGGTCAGCTCGACCGCGTGGCCTGCCACCGACACCGATCGGGAGTCCAAGCGAACCTGGACCGCGCCGTCGCCGAGGACCTCGCGTCGAGGATCCTGCGCCGTATGTGACCGCCGCAGCACCGAGGCCACCCGCAGCGCCAGTTCACGCGGGCTGAACGGCTTGGTGACATAGTCGTCGGCCCCCGCCTCCAGCCCGAGCACCCGATCGTCCTCGTCACCGAGCGCGGTGAGCAGGATGATCGGGGTGTCCGGACGCGGGCCGGACCGCACCGCACGACAGATCTCGATGCCGTCGGGTGCAGGCATCATCACATCCAGCACGGCCAGTTGGACCTCGCCACCGTCGCCCCGCACCGCCAAGGCGGCCAGCGCGGCGGGACCATCGGCGGCTTCGACAACTGTGCGGCCGTCGCGTTCGAGATAGCGGCGCACCACATCCCGGACCATCGGGTCGTCGTCGGCGATCAGAACGGACATCGGCGTCACCACTTCGTCTTCGATCGGGTCCGCTACTGCTCGTGACGCCGTTGGAAGGCGGCGGTGAACAGGGACGCGCAGGTCGTGGTGAGTTCGTCGGGATCACGGTGCCCGCCCTCCATCAACCAATACACGAGCAGGTGGTTGACGCCGCCGACGAGCGCGACGGCGGTGAGGTGATCGCGTTGCGGTGTCAGCTCGGTATCCAGCGCCGACCACACGCTCATCACGATGTCGGCGAAGTCGCGCAGGACGCCATGGCGCCGTTGCTCCATGGCCGGTGAGACGCCGACGACCTCGACGAGCACCACGCGGGCCCGTCGCGGGTCGGCGGTGAGGTATCCGATGAAGCCGGACAGGCCGCTGCGGGCTATCGCGGCGATATCCGTCGAACCGGCCTCGGTGGTCTCGGCGATCGCGGCCAGGGTCGCCGCCCGCATGTCGCTCACGATGCCGTCGTAGAGCGCGGCCAGGCATTCCTCGCGGTCACCGAAGGACTCGTAGAAATAGCGCTCGGTGAGACCCGCCTGCTGGCAGAGCCGTTTGACGGGAGTCCCCTGGTACCCGTCGACGCCGAACAGTTCCAGGGCGGCCTCGAGCAGCGCGATGCGTCGCTGCCGGGTGCGCTCCACCGGAGCGAGGCCGTTGTATCGCCGCCTGACTGGCACTTCGGTCATGACACTCCTTCTACTCCCGTATCAGGGTACCCAGCTCCATTTTGACATGCTATCGTGTCAAAAAAGGCGAACAGGAGACCCATGCGCACTCGATCCGGGCAGCCGGTAGCACTGAAAGGCCAGGTCGTGGCCGTGACCGGCGCCGCGAAAGGCATCGGTCGCGAGATCGCCCGCACACTCGCATCGGCCGGCGCCCGCGTAGCCATCGGCGACCTCGACGCGAAGGAGGTGCGCGCGACGGCGACGGCGCTCGACAGCGAGATCGCCGGATCGTCGACCGGCGCCGTCGAAGCGTTCGACCTCGACGTGACCGACACCGCGTCCTTCGAAGCGTTCCTCGCGGGCATCGAGTCCCGATGGGGGCCGATCGATGTCCTGGTGAACAACGCCGGGGTGATGTGGGTCGGCAGTTTCGACGCCGAACCCGAGAACGCTGCTCGGCGTCAGCTCGAGGTCAACCTGCACGGTGTGATCAGAGGCGTCAAACTCGCCGCCCCGGCCATGCGAAACCGGGGACACGGTCACATCGTCACCATCGCCTCGGCCGCCTCGAAGCTCTCCCCCGCGGGCGAATCCACTTATGCGGCAACCAAACACGGCGTGTACGGCTATCTGAAAGGCGTGCGCGCCGAGCTCGCGGGCTCCGGCGTCCAGATGTCGATCATCATGCCGGGTGTGGTGGACACCGAGCTGGCGGCGGGCACCGCGACCGGCGCCGCGAAACTGCTGCGACCCACCGACGTCGCAGGCGCGGTCGTGTCGGTGATCGAACGGCCTCGCTTCGAGGTCACCCTGCCCGCCTATGTCGGCCCGCTCGCCCGCTGGGCCGAGGTCCTGCCGCAGCGTGCGCGCGACTTCCTGTACCGCGCGATGCTGCCCGACCAGGTGGCCGCGGTCGCGGGAACCTCCGCCCGCGAGTCCTACGAATCACACCTTCTCAGCGACGACGGCCCCACCCGAGGAGAATCATGACCGACACAGCCCCTTCACCTCTCGACACCGTGCGTCCCATCCCGGAATTCGGTGGCGTGCACCAGATCTGGCCACGTGGTGACCGGCTGGCCGCGGTGCGCAGCGCCGCCGAGCGGTACCGCGCGCGATTCCTGGCTCAGGGCCAGGTCCGCGCGATCAAGAGCTTCGACATCGCGGCGGCGCCGTATCCGGCGCGATTCGCTTTCCAGGGGTACTCGGTCAACCTCAACCCGATGATCTCGATCATCAACCGGATGTTCGTGATCCAATTCGAAGGGTTCGACGGCAAGCTCAAGACGCTGGTGTGGGAGCCAACCGTCGCGGCGGGCTCGGCGGAAGCGCCCTTCTACGGCAAGCTCCAGAAGCTCTCGCGCAGTCTGCGAGCCGAGAAGCTGTTCGTCACCTACTACAACGATCCCGACAGCGTGCTCCCCCGGTTGGGACTGCGCAATTCCGACGTCGACTACCTCAGCTTCGACCACCTCCATGTGCAGGACGTGCGCATGATCATGGGTTCCGACACCCCGATCGAGGGTGAGACCGAACCTCGAAAGCCGTTGTTCCCCAATGCCAAACTGCTGGTGCACCGCAAGGAGCTCGGCACCTTCGAGTCCATGCACCCGATGCAGTGGGCGTGGTACGTCGAGCACGGGATGGACGGCGTGCCCGCCGACCGGCTCGAGGTCTTCGACGGCGATGTCGAACTCGGCGTCGGCGTGAGCCTGCTGTGGACCCCTGGGCACACCGACGGCAATCACTCGCTGGTCGTCAACACCCCCGACGGCGTATGGGTGTCCTCGGAGAACGGGATGGCCGCCGACAGCTGGCAGCCCGAGTTGTCGAAGATCCCCGGCGTCAAGCAGCAGGCCGACTTCTACGGCCGCGAGGTGGTGCTCAACAGCAACACCCTCGAGGATTCCCTCGACCAGTACGACTCGATGGTCAAGGAGAAGACCTTGGCCTCGCCGTCGCCCAAGGATCCGAAGTGGCTCCAGATCATCCCGTCGTCGGAATGCGCGCCGTGGAAGCGGCAGTGGCCGGTGGTTCCCACCCACAGCCACGGCGGACTCGACTACGGCACCATCGTCGTACCCGATCGGTCGGGCGAACTGTGACAACCGATCTACATTTCCACAGCACAGCCAGCCGACGCGCGACGCTGCTGTATGTGCTGGCACGGGTGATCCTCAAACCGTTCTATCGGATCTGGCCGCTCAACGATCACGGCCTGCGGGCACTTCGGCTCATCGATACGACGCTCGGCCTGCTGCCGTACGCGAAAACGGTGAGCCTCGAGCGGTCGAGCCTGGGCGGCGTGGTGGTGGAGACCAGCGCCGGGCCCACGACCGCCATCGATACGCTCACCGATGCCACTGTGCTGTACCTGCACGGCGGTGGTTTCGTGTTCTGCGGCCTGGCAACTCATCGCCGCGTGTGTGGCAGCCTCGCGCTGTCGCTCGGGGTGCCGGTGCATTCGGTGGACTATCGCCAGCTTCCCCAGGCCGGGGTCGGCACCTCGGTTCGCGACGCCTACGACGCCTACCGCGCACTGCTCGGTGTCGCGCCCGACCCGGACAAGGTGATCCTGATCGGCGACTCGGCGGGCGGATTCCTCGCAGCCAAGATCTGCGAACTCGCGCACCGCGACGGAATCACCACGCCCGCGGCCTTCGTCGGCTACTCACCGCAGCTGACTCTCGACCTCGACCGCATCGACCCGGCGCTGCTGCGCGGCGACGCCTACCAGCCGATCAGCGCGGTGCGGCGCGCCGCGAAGCGCTGGTCGAGCGGCCCGGTCCTGCTGGAAGGAACGGCCTCGCCCGCCGACGACATCGCGCCCGTCGCCTTCCCGCCGACCTTCCTCACCGGCGTGGCACGCGAACTGCTGGAGCCCGATATCCGAACCCTGACCGGCAGACTGTCGGCCGCGGACCGGACCGTCGAAACCCATGTCTGGCGCCGAGGGGTGCACGCCTTCCCCGTCCTCGACACACTCCTGCCCGAAAGCCGACACGCACTGCGCCTGACCGGCGAGTTCCTGCGCCGCGTTCTCGCACCCGAAGCCGACAACGAGACCGACCAGCTCAGCATGCACGGCTGAGCTGGTTGGCAGCGGACGATCCGGCCGGGAGTTCTCGCACCCGGCCGGATGTCTCGAAGGTCAGACCAGTTCGGGAACCCGCAGGTGAGCGAAGCCGAGCCGGAACTCCGCTACCTCGAGAACCTCAGCTTCCATGGTGCGGGTCGCCGCGGCCCGCATTCGATCCACCTGTTCGCGGCTGTTGTCGAGCTCCTCTCGGCTCGCCCAGACGGTCGATCCCACGGCTCGCCCGGTTTCCCGGTCGACGAACAGGCTGGCGCTGCGGAATCCTTCGATCTTCTCGAGCTCCGGCAGCAGGGTGTTCTTGAACGTCTGGATCGCCAGGTCGACGCCGGACGGGTCGACCTGGACCCAGGTACACCGGGTACAGGCACTCGCACCGGCCAGATGATCGCGGTGCATGACCGCGACTTCCCACTCCTCGATATTGTCGACCGTGCCGTTGAGCGCCTCGGCCAGACCATCGCGCAGAGATCGGACGCGCATTCTGCTGTCGTGCAGCGCGGCCTCGGATTCCCACGCGGTGGTGGCGATGCATCGGCCTGTCGCCCTGTCCACCATCAGCGACATGCCTACCCACCCGTCGAGCTCGGGCATATTCGGCATCACCGCATTGTGGAGGTATGCGATACCGCGGTCGATCGAGGACCGCTGAGCCGCAAATGTGCTGGAACGTGCGTACACGGGGCCACCTCCTACTTCAGGAAGGGCGGCGCCCCGGTGGGCGCCACCGGACACATCTACTGTCCTCCGATGCGGGGATCGACACAATGCGATGGACGGTCTCATAACACCGATAATTTCGCCGTATTCATTGGCGCGAAGGTATTGACATCGAGCAAATCAGGAGAAGACTGGATAGATACCGGAACACCGGAAATGAGCCGCACTGCCGACGAAGACGTTTGCCGACGGTTGTGACGTAATTTTCAGGATCTGGCTAAGCCCCCGGCAAGCCAGTCGAATAACCGGAGTTGTCAGCGACGACTGAACTCATGGTTTTCGATGGAGACTACCGGGGACTGTTCTGTGTGGGGGCCGATAGGCTCCCCACCATGAACGCGCAGTTGATGATCGTCGAGGACGACACCCGGGTTCGAGCGTCACTGCGGCTCGCGATGGAAGACGAGGGCTACACCGTCGCCGAGGCGGACTGCGCCGAGAACGCACTCGATCAGGTCCACAGTCTCGGTGCTCCCGACGTGATGCTCGTCGACCTCATGCTCGGCGGAATGGACGGCTACACCTATATCCGTGAGGTGCGTCGTGCTCATGACGTGCCGATCATCGTGGTCAGCGCCCGCGACGACACCCATGACGTGGTCGCCGCGCTCGAGGCGGGCGCCGACGATTTCGTCACCAAGCCGTTCGAGGTCAAAGAACTCTCCGCACGCATCAGGGCGCTGCGCAGGCGTACCAGGACCATGACCGACCGCGAGGTCACCGAGATCGTCCTCGACGCGGCACCGCACCGCAGGCTGATCCTCTCTCCGGAGCGAGGCGCGCTGCGGCTGGCAGGCGAGGACGTGCATCTCACGCTCACCGAGTTCCGGCTGCTGTGCGAGCTGGCGCAGAACGACAGTCTGGTGCTGAGCAGGCAGGTGCTGCTCGACAAGATCTGGGATCGCGGGTTCTTCGGCGACGAGCGCATCGTCGACGTTCATGTGCGCAGGCTGCGTACCAAGATCGAACGGGATCCCGCCGACCCGCGGCTGATCGTCACCGTGCGCGGTCTCGGCTACCGGCTCGATGTCCAATCCTGAACGCGGGCCACGTTTTCCGTCACGGTTTCGCGGGCTGCGCGGCCGCGTCACCGCGATGTTCGTGCTCAGCGCGAGCCTGGTAGCCGTTGTGCTGTCCGGATCGGTGTACGGCATCAGCACCGGTTACATGGAGTCGCAGCGGACTCGCACTGTCGAACGGGCGGTGGGGGTGCATGCCGAACTGTTGCGTCTGCGGCTGGCCGGCGCGGATGTCACCGGTGATCAGGCCATGGACGCGCTCCATCTGCCGAGTGGCACCATCGCGATGTTGCGTCAGGACACCGGATGGTCGCTGGTCGGGGCCGATGTCGATCTTCCGTCGGCGTCGGCACTGCCGCTGCCCAGCCCGGTCGAGGCGGTGAACAGCACCGCCACCCGGGTGCGCATCGGCGGCCAGCCCTATCTCCGGGCAGGGGCGGTCGTCGAGAACGGCACCATCCTCTACGAGTTCGCACCACTGTTCGAACTCGAGTCCAACCTCCGGATGCTGCGCACGATCCTGCTCGCGTGCTCCGTGCTCGCCGTGGCGATCGCCGCCGCGATCGGCGCCTGGGCCGCTCATCGCGCACTGAGCCCGCTGCGTCAGGTCGCCGCGACCGCTTCCCGGATCGCGTTCGGTGAGCACGAGCTGCGGCTGCCGCGTACCGACGACGAAGAACTGTCGGCCACCGTCGACGCGTTCAACGCGATGGTCGACTCCCTGCATCTACGCATCGAGCGCGAACGGCGGCTTGTATCCGATCTCAGCCACGAGCTGCGCACGCCACTGACCACCCTCACCACCACGGCGACAGTGCTGACCGGGCACCGCGACGAGCTGTCCGAACGACCTCGCGCCGCGCTGGGCCTGCTCGTGGAGGAGACCGCGTACCTGCGCGGACTACTCGACGACATGCTGGCCCTTGCCCGCGTGGAAGCAGGGATCCACCGTTCCGACCAGATCCCACTCGAGCTGGCGGAGCTGCTCACCCATCTACTCGCCGGTCGTGGTGTGGCGCCGGAGCTGCTCGACATCGGCGACCCAGGGACGATCTGCGGGCGGCGCACGGAACTCGAACGCGCACTGGTCAATCTGCTCATCAACGCCGAACGCCACGGTGGTGGGGTGACCGGTGTCGGCGTCGGCCGAGCCGGACCCGACATCGTGGTGACGGTCGACGACGCGGGCCCTGGAGTGGCTCCCGAGAACCGCGAACGGATCTTCGAACGCTTCGTCACCGCGTCGCGCGCGACCGCGGGCACCGGCATCGGTCTCGCGCTCGTCAGCGAAACCGTCCTCGGCCACGGCGGCACCCTTCGCTGCACGGAAAGCCCCCACGGCGGCGCCAGATTCGTACTGGCCATTCCCGCCTTGACTGTCGGCCGTCATGAGATCGCAAAGGATCGACCGGAACCCTCGCAATGATTGCCTGCGATTCTCTGTTCGTGCCGCAGCCGAGCACCGCGTGGTGTTCTCGGCCCCTTTGGACCGCCGCCACGCGGGACAACGATGAGGGTCACGTTCTGTGCCAGGAACGACGATCCACCGGGGCCCGGTCGCGCACACTCCGGTCACCGGGATCGGCGCTGTCATTCCACGGCACCGGTCCGGAGGAGGACAACCCATCGGGCGGTTCGACATTGCCGTCCGGTGGCCGACGTCCGGTTGTCAGCGGGCGACACCCGATTCCGGTGACCTGATACCCACCGACGCGTCGAGGCCCGGCGCACAACGCGCCGGGCCTCGATACCGGTCCGATCAGATCAGCCGATGCTGAACGGCTGACCCCACAGCGTGACGACCGAGGTCACGTTGTCGGTCTCGACCTTCACCTTCACGAAGGCACGCGCCTGCGCGTAGCCACCACAGCCGGACAGACCGATGGTGGTGTCGGCCCAGGTCACCGAGCCGCTCTTGCCCTTGAACTTGTTGTCCTTGCTGTGGGCCTCGTCGCCGTAGTCATCGGCCTTCTCGAGGTCGAGAATGTAGAACGACTCCGCCTGGCCCGGTCCGAGACTCAGCTCGGCGCCGGTGTCGGCACCCACACCGGGCTTCTTGCCCGCCCAGTCGCTCTCGCCTTCGACGCCACCTTCGACGCCGCCGCCGTCGATGTTCACCTGGCAGCCGACCACGTAGCCGGGACGGATCTTGCCACCCTTGGCGTTACCCGACACCTCGACCTGCGCACTGCCCGACACCCACGCGTTGCGGTGCACGGGGGTCGAACCCATCGACGGGTTGATGTTGGCCGACTCCCCGACCAGCCGCACGGTGACGGTGGTGCCGTCGGACAGCGTCTTGACGATCTCACCGCCGGGCAGCGGAATGAAGGTGTCGGCGTTGGCCGCACCGGCCGACAGCATTCCGACGGTGACGGCGCCGGCGCAGGCGATACCGGCCAGACGCGCCGCATTCTTACGGTCGAACATATATTTCATCCTCTGATCTGAAGTCTGGTTCGGGCGGGTCAGCCGATGCTGAACGGGGCACCGTAGAGGGTGGTCTTGGAGTAGTGGTCGCCGATGATCTCGACCACGGTGTACGAGCGGGCCTGCGCGTATCCGGCGCAGCCCTGCACCTCGATTTCGACGTCCTGGTACTCGATCGAGTAGACGCCCGGCTTCAGGATGTCCTTCTTCTCGAGCTGGACGAACTCGACCTCACCGGGGCCGAGCTCGATGCCCGCCGAGCCGCCGACACTGAAGCCGGACAGGTCGATTCCACCGGACAGGCCCGCGGCGATCGCGTCGTCGCCGATCGAGACCTGGCAGCCGATGATGTAGCCGGTGTTGAGCTGTGAGGCACCGTGAGTGGAGGAGTTGTTGGTGCCGTCGTTTCCGGACGGACCATTGGCCGGACCCACCTCGCCCTCGGGCGTGATCGTCACGTCGGCGGTCACGTTCGCCGAGACCCACGCGACCCGGCCCGCACCATTGGCGGCCATCGACGGGGAAACCACGGCGTGTTCACCGGTGCGCTTCACCGTGACACCGTGCCCCACCCGCTCGCCGTCCGGCAGTGGGACGAAGGCATCGGCACCGGCGGTACCGGCCACGAGCGCACCCAGTGCGAGAACGGCCACGCCGGTGCCGACAGCATGCAGGCCACCACGGATTCGGTTGATATTCATACTTCCCCTCATCAGGTTCGAGCAGTCATCCCACGGCGGCGCGAGCGCGTGCCGAGGGCTCGACCGAGCTTTCCCGGGAACCGTGGCGTGCCAACGCCCGTGCGAAAGCCCACTGATGAAAGTCGCACTACGAGAACATTTCCGGCTCTTTGCAGTGGCATAACAGCGGCTGTAAAGAGTTCGCAACAATTCACCCCGCCACGCCGCTCCGCGGTGAACTCAGGCCGGGCTGGTCTTCACCATGATCATCCCGTTGGAAGTAACCTCTCTGGTCGCGCGAGCGGTTGACGCGCCTCGGCGATCGGATGGTGCGGTCGAGTCTGCTGTTATCGGGCGCCGCCGCCGCGCTTGGGGCGTAGGGAATCGGCGCCGGTGCGCCACATCGTGCTCATCGCGGTCTGCCACCATGCGCGGTCCGGGTCGGGGGTCTTGCCGTTGCCGAGGCGGTGCAGCTGGTCGGTATGCCACTGCAATTCGACCAGGCTCTGCAGCTGGCGCATCATCGGCGCACTCGCGAACGGTACGCGGACTTCGCCGACGGCCAGTCGGCTGTGGGGCTGCCGCAGCACTGTGGTGGCCGCGTCGGGGTCGAGGCAGGTCGGTCTGCCGAGGCCGATGAGGTCGCAGTCGCCGGAGGATACGGCGTCATGCATGGCCGTCACGGTGCGGAAACCGCCGGTGACCGCGACGGGCACCGGGCCTGCCAGTTCGGCCACGGTGCGCGCGTAATCGAGGAAATACGCCTCTCTGGCCGCGGTGGACGCCCGCACCGAGCCCAGCATCGCGGGACTCTCGTAGGAGCCGCCGCTGATCTCGAGCAGGTCGATGCCCTCGGTGACCAGGGCCGACACCACGTCGCGGGATTCGTCCTCGGTGAAACCGCCCCGTTGGAAGTCCGCCGAATTCAGTTTGACCCCGACCGCGAATTCCGGGCTCACCCGATCACGAATCGCGCGAACGACTTCCAGCAGGAATCGCCGTCGCCGCACCGGGTCGCCACCCCATTCGTCGTCACGACGGTTCGTCAGCGGCGACAGGAACTGGGTGATGAGGTAGCCGTGCGCGGCGTGGATCTGCACACCGGCGAAGCCCGCTGCCTCGCACACCGCGGCGGATTCGGCGAATCGGGTGATGATCTCCTCGATCTGCGGTCCGGTCAGCGCCGTCGGCCGCGACGCGCCCGGAATATCGGCCGCGATCGCGCTCGGTGCCACGGGCCTGGTCCGGGCCAGCGGGTTCGACTGGCGCCCTGGATGATTGAGCTGCACCCAGCAGGCGGTGTCGACGTGGTCGAACGCACCGGCCAGGCGTCGGAGCCCGGCCATGTGCCGGTCGTCTTCGACGACGAGGTTGCCCGGCTCACCGAGGTGACGCCGGTCGACCATCACATTGCCCGTGACGACCAGGCCGAAACCGCCGCCGGCCCACCGTCGATACAGCCGCTCGAGGGCAGGGGTCGGGGCGTTGCCCGCATCCGCGAGCCCTTCGCTCAGCGCGGACTTCACGATCCGGTTCGCCAGGGCGGCGCCACACGGCAGGGCGATGGAATCGGCCAGTGCCGCAGTGGTATTCGACATCGGTTTCCCTCAGTTCTTTCCGCGTACCAGTGCACGCACCGCCGGGTGGAGACCGGCCAATTTCTCGTAGATGCCCGCGGCACCGAGCAGGAACGCCGCGCGATGCCGTCGACATGCTGTGGGAGATCCACAACCTGCCCATCGCGCACATCATCACCGAATTGCTCCTCGCCGCGGGAGTCGACACCGCACACGCGCTGACCATCGCGATGGCCGAGGCCCCAGGCGCGAACGCTCCTGCTCAACGCGATCTCGCAGCACTGAGCCCCGCCCCACCGAGCCCGGGGCGCGCATCGCGTTCGCAGCGTCAGTGTGAGTAGTCCCGGAACGTCATGACGCCGCCGACCAGGACAACCATCACCGTGAGTATGTAGACGGTGACGCGGACCCAGGTCGGCCCGTAGTAACTGACCGCCATCGACGCGCCGAGCGCTGCCAGAATCAGCACCACCCCGTAGAAGGGTGTGCGTTGCTCCCTGTCAACCATCTCTCCAGTGTCCGCCGACCGCGCCCCGGGTGCCATCCCCAGTACGAAGATCGACCGCACTTGTTTATACGTATACATCTACGTATAGTCACAAGCGTTGCCAGGCATCCCGCCGAATCCCGCATGCTTGATCGGAACGAACATGACCGCCCCGCAGATCACCCGCCCGGGAATGCTCCCCACCAGCGTCTACACCGCGTGGGCCGGTCCCGTGCCGCGCATCGATCTCGTCCGCGTGCTGCGATACCTGCGCGGCGACCACGCGTTCGCCCAGCTGATCCGCTTCGCGCTGGTCGGCGGTGCCAGCAACATCGCCTATGTGCTGCTGTTCATGGCCATGCACGACAGCGGCCCGCTGGTCGCCAATGTCGCCGGGTCGATGGTGAGCACGGTGATCGCGAACGAACTGCACCGGCAGCTCACCTTCCGGGCGGGGAGCCGGGTCGACGGGTTCACCGCGCAGTGGGAGGGCGGCGGGCTGGCGCTGCTCGGCCTCGGGATCAGCACGGCGGCGCTGGCCGGATTGGATTTCCTGGCACCGGATCTCGGCGAAGCCGCGCAGGCGGGCGCCGTGATCGCCGTCATGGCCGTGGTCGGCGGACTGCGCTTCCTGGTCCTGCGCAGTTTCGTCTTCGGCGCCGACACCCGTATAGATCGCGTATAGATCGCTTGTCGGCCTTCGGATTCGCCGTCACAGCGGTTATCGTCACGGCGGCCCGCGTCGGGTGCTCGTCCACGGAAGGAAAACTGTGACCGCAACGCCGCCGTCCACCTCCTCCGCTACCGGACACGGGACAGGTCGTGAGGTCGTCCGTCTTGCCACGATCGTCGCGGCGCTGGGCGTGGTGTTCGGCGATATCGGCACCAGCCCGATCTACACCCTGCAAACCGTGTTCAATCCCGCCGACCCGCATCCGGTGCCGGTGAGCAAGGACAACGTGTTCGGGATCGTCTCGCTGATCTTCTGGTCGGTGACCGTCATCGTCACCGTCACCTACGTCGCGCTGGCGATGCGTGCCGACAACGACGGCGAGGGCGGCATCATGGCGCTGATCACCCAGCTGCGCCGCTGGAGCGCGCCGGGCGGCAAGCGGACGGCGGTATTCCTCGCGGCACTCGGCATTTTCGGGGCGTCGTTGTTCTTCGGCGATTCCATGATCACCCCGGCGATCTCGGTGCTCTCGGCGGTGGAAGGACTGAAAGTCGTCGAGCCGTCGTTCGAGGAATTCATCATCCCGATCACCGCGGTGATCATCGTGGGACTGTTCCTGGTGCAGCGCAAGGGCACTGCCGTCGTCGGACGGGTGTTCGGGCCGGTGATGATCGCCTGGTTCACCGCGATCGGGGTGTGCGGCATCGCGGGCATCAGCGACAACCCGGAGATCCTGAAGGCGATCTCACCCACCTACGCGCTGGGATTCCTGTTCGGCCACTTCGGGATCGCGTTCTTCGCGCTCGCCGCGGTGGTGCTCGCGGTGACCGGTGCCGAAGCGCTCTTCGCCGACATGGGCCACTTCGGGCGACGACCGATCACCCGCGGCTGGCTGTTTCTCGTGTTCCCGGCCTGCATGCTCAGCTACATGGGGCAGGGCGCGCTGATCCTCACCGACCCCACCGCCGTGTCGAGCCCGTTCTTCCTGCTCGTCCCCGGGTGGGGCCGGCTGCCGATGGTGCTGCTGGCCACCGCCGCGACGGTCATCGCCGCGCAGGCCGTGATCACCGGCGCGTTCTCCGTGGCCTCCCAAGCCGCTCAACTGGGCTATCTGCCGCGACTGCGGATCGTGCACACCTCCGAATCCACCATGGGTCAGATCTATGTCCCGTGGATCAACTGGCTGCTCATGGTCTCGGTGCTGACCTTGGTCTTCGCGTTCCGCAGCTCCCACGCGCTGGCCTACGCGTTCGGGATGGCGGTCACGGGCACCATCACCATCACCACGCTGCTGTTCTTCTATGTCGCCCGCGCCCGTTGGCGGACCCCGATCTGGCTGCTCGCGCTCGGCGCGCTGCCGCTGCTCGGGATCGATCTGCTGTTCCTCGGGGCGAACCTCACCAAGATCGTGCACGGTGCGTGGCTGCCGCTGCTCATCGGCATCGTCGCGTTCACCGTCATGACCACCTGGGAACGCGGCCGCGACATCGTCACCGCGGCACGCGAACAGCGCGAGGGCCCACTGCGGGAGTTCGTCGCCGAACTCCGCGAAGGGCGACCGAGCACGTTCGAGGTTCCCGGCACGGCGATCTTCCTCAATCGCGGCAAGAAAACGACCCCGCTGGCCATGCGCGCCAATGTCGAGAACAACCACATCCGGCACCACCACGTCGCGATAGTGAGCATCGCCACCGACCCGGTGCCCCGAATTCCGGCGGCGGAGCGCCTGAGCGTGGACCACCTCGGGCACGGCGGCGACCGCATCGTCCACGTCACCGCCCGCTACGGCTACGCCGAACGGCCCGATATTCCCGAGGCGCTGCGGCTGCTCGATTCGTCGGCGACCGAAGGCCGTCTCGACCTCGACAATGCCTCCTATTTCGTCTCCAAGATCGAACTCCGCCGCAGCGACCAGCCGACCATGGCGACCTGGCGCAAACGGCTGTTCATCGCCACCTCCTACATCACCGCCGATGCTGCCGACTACTTCGCCCTGCCGCGCGACAGAACGGTCATCATGGGCTCCCATATCGAGGTCTGACACAACCGGAATACGCTGTTCAGGGGCGCTGAATCATTATCAGTGGCACCGGATCTGTTATCGGCCCAGGACGAATTCCGCTGGGCAGCAGGCGTTTACGTATCGCTCGTGTAATCGATACCCACGCATAATTTCGCCCTGTCAGAAATGTCTGATGAGCGACGGGCCCTGTAGACCGGGTGGGACAGTTCTACTGACCGGACTGCCGAGTTCGGGAAAAACCACCATCGCCACCGCTACCCGCACCCGCGTGGCCGAGGCCGGATACGCGGTCGAGGTACTCGACGGTGACGACGTGCGCGGGCGGCTGTGGCCGGAACTCGGCCTGACCCCCGACGACCGCAAGCAGAACCTCGGCCGGATCACCACCCTCGCGCTGATGCTGGCCCGCCACGGCGTGCTGGTCCTCGTGGCAGCCATCGCGCCGTACGCCGCCGATCGTGAGCTGATGCGGATCCGCCACGAGGACGCCGGCCTGGGCTTCGCCGAAGTCCATGTCGCAACCGCGCTTTCGGCCTGCGAACAACGCGACGTCAAGGGCCTCTACGGGCGGCGGGCGCGGGGTGAACTCACTCAGCTCACCGGGGTCGACGCGGTCTACGAGGAACCACTGGTCCCCCATCTGCGGATGGACACCGCTGCCGAGACGGTCGACGAATCCACCGACCGCGTGCTCGACCTCCTGCTTCGCCGGGAACTGATCGCCGCACCGCCCCTGCGGAACGGGCGACCGTGAAGCAGGCGACCACCAACCGCCTCGTGCCCGCGCCGATCTTCATCCTGTCCGCGCCCCGATCCGGTTCGACCCTGCTGCGTTCGGTCCTCAACAGCCATGCGCGCATCCATGCCCCGCACGAACTGCATCTGAACCTGCTGACCGTCCAGGAACTCGAGTGGGCCGCCGACGACGTCACCGAGCGCTACGCGAGCATCTCGCTGGACGCGCTCGGCCTGACGATCCGCGAGCTCGAGCACCTCCTCTGGGACCGCCTGCTGCACCACGAGCTGGAACGCAGCGGCAAGGACCGGATGGTCAACAAGACGACCAGCAGCGTGCTGACCTGGCGACGGATCGCCGCGTGCTGGCCCGATGCCCGCTATGTGTTCCTGTTGCGCCACCCGGTGCAGATCGCCGACTCCCTCGGCCGCGCCTGGGCACAGCGACACGAAATCGACCCGGTGCGGCGGACTCTGGAGTTCGTCGCGGCGATGAACGAGGCCCGGGTAGCGCTGAACGGCCACGAGGTGCGCTACGAGGACCTGACCCACCGGCCCGAGGAAACCGTCCGCGGCCTGTGCCGCTTCCTCGACGTCGAGTGGCAGCCCTCGATGCTGGACTACGGCCGTTTCGACCACGGCAGCTATATCCGCGGTATCGGCGACTGGAGCGACACCATCCGCTCCGGCGTCATCCAGCCTGCCCGCCCGCTGCCCGCCGATCCGGCCGTCCCCGACGCACTGAGGTCGGCGTGCCGGGAGTGGGGCTATCCGGCTCGTCCGTAGGGCCCCACCCCGTGGCAGGCGCCGCTGGGCCCGTCCGCTAGCGGCTCAGGTCTCTGAACCTGCGCACCGCCAGTGGGAAGAACACCGCGATCAAGACCAACGGCCAAGCCACCGCCAGCATTTCGGCGTGTGCCGCGGCCCAGGAGTCGCCGACCGCACCCGGATTGCCGAACAGGCCACGCACCGCCGTGGCGGTTGCCGACATGGGGTTCCACTCGACGACCGCGCCCAGCCAGGACGGCATCGCTTCGGGCGAGGCGATGGCATTGGAGAGAAAGCTGATCGGCCAGACCAGGATCTGGACCGCCTGCACCAGTTCGGGCTTGCCCGCGACCATCGCCAGATAGATGCCGATCCACAGCATCGCGAACCGGAACAGCAACAGCAGTCCCACGGCCGCCAGGAACGAGGCGGCGCCGTCGTGCCAGCGCCAGCCGATCACGTACCCGACCGCGATCATCACGGCCAGCCCGACCACCGACTGCAACATGTCGGCGACGCTGCGCCCCACCAGGACCGCGGCCGAGTTCATCGGCATCGAGCGGAACCGATCGATGACTCCCTTGCCGAGGTCCTGGGTGACCGCGAGCATGGTCGATTCGAGGCCGAATGCCATTGTCATGGTGAGCATTCCAGGGACCAGATAATCCTTGAAGTCCCCGTCGATGCCGCGCCCGCCGCCGATCAGATAGGTGAACATCACCAGCAACATCACCGGGAAGACCAGCCCGACAACCACCTGAACGGGCTGGCGGGCCCAGTGCGCCAGCTCGCGTCTGGTCATCGTCCAGGAATCGGTGAGCGCCGTGCTCAGTGTCGAAACCGGTTGGTTCGTCGTGTAAGTCGCGCTCATGCCGCGTGCTCCTTGGTCAGGTGCAGGAAGACTTCGTCGAGTGTCGGGCGCCGGATCGCGATGTCCTCGGCTTCGATGCCGTTCGCCTCCAGCGCCCGGACGGTCTCGGTCAGTGCCACCATCCGGTCGCCGACCGCGGCACTCACCAGCCGCCGGTCCTCGTCCACCACTGCCTCGCCCGGGATGAGCGCGGCAGCGCGTGCCAGCTGGGTGACGTCGTGCAGGACCACGTCGATGCGGTCGCCGCCGGTCTTCGACTTCAGCTGGTCGGCAGTGCCCTCGGCGATGACCTTCCCGTGGTCGATCACCGAGATCTGGTCGGCCAGCTGATCGGCCTCCTCCAGGTATTGCGTGGTCAACAGCACGGTGGTGCCGCCGTCGACCAGGGAACGCACCGAACTCCACACCTCGGCGCGGCCGCGCGGATCGAGCCCGGTCGTCGGTTCGTCCAGGAACAGCACCTGCGGTTCGGAAATAAGGGACGCCGCGAGGTCGAGCCGCCGCCGCATACCGCCGCTGTACTGCCTGACCGCCTTCTTTCCGGTGTCCGCGAGCCCGAATCGCGCAAGGAGCTCATCGGCTCGGACGCCCGCGCGGCGCGCCCCGAGGTGGTAGAGGCGCCCGAACATCTCCAGGTTCTGGCGCCCGCTGAGCTCCTCGTCGACAGCCGCACTCTGGCCGAGCAGCCCGATTCGGGTGCGCACCTCGTCGGCCCGGGTGCGCACATCGATGCCCGCCACCTCGACACGCCCAGACTCCGGGCGGAGCAATGTGGACATGATGCGCACGGCCGTGGTCTTGCCCGCGCCGTTCGGGCCGAGAACCGCGTGCACGGTACCGGCCCGGACAGCGAGATCGAGTCCGTCGAGTGCCTGCTTCGCCCCGTACTTCTTCCGCAGGCCTTCGACGACGATCGATAGATCGTGGTCAGTCAAAACACCCTCCAACGCCTAGTGATCAAACTTGACTAGATGACCAAGGTACCGAGCCCGGTTCGGTTAGTCAAACTTGAATACTGCTACTTTGGTCGCACTCACTCGGAAGGGAGACGTCCATGTCAGCGATCCGGCTGCTGGTCCTCGGCGCGGTCCGTCAGCACGGACGCGCGCACGGCTATCAGGTGCGCAACGACCTGGAATTCTGGGGCGCCCACGAATGGTCCAACGCCAAGCCCGGCTCGATCTACCACGCGCTCAAACAGATGGCCAAGCAAGGACTCCTCCTCGCACACGAGGTCGCACCGAGCACCGTCGGCGGTCCGCCCCGCGTCGAGTACGAGATCACCGACAAGGGCACCGAGGAATACCTCGCGCTGCTGCGCGAGGCCCTGACCTCGTACGACCAGAAGATGGACATGCTCTCGGCCGGCATCGGTTTCATCGTCGACCTACCACGCGAGGAGGCCGTCGCACTCTTGAAGCAACGGATCACCGGCCTCGAACAGTGGCGCGGCTCGGTCACCGAGTACTACACGCCCGAGGAGGGCCCGGGACAGCTCGGACACATCGGCGAGATCATGAACATGTGGGTGCACTCCGCCGACAGCGGAGCGGCCTGGACCCACGGCCTCATCGAACGCATCGAAGGCGGCGCCTACACCTTCGTCGACGAGGGCGAACCCTTCGTCGGCATCCTCGCCCAGGACGAGCCGAACCCGTTCGCGACCGGACCACACCCCGACGACCTCCACTGACGCGAGCTTGGGCGCAAGAAGGTCATCGGACCAACGTGAGCGGTGCTGCGGTGACGGCGCGGACGTGGTCCTCGCTGATGCCCGGTGCGCATTCGCGCAGGATCAGGCCCGCCGGTTCGACGTCGATGACGGCCAGGTCGGTGATGATCCGATGGACGACGCCCGCACCGGTGAGCGGCAATGTGCAGGCAGGCACGATTTTCGGGGTGCCCGCTTTGTCGGTGTGGGTCATCACCACGATCACGCGGCGGGCGCCGTGGACCAGGTCCATCGCCCCGCCCATGCCCTTGACCATCTGACCGGGCACCATCCAGTTCGCGAGATCACCGGCGGCCGAGACCTGCATTCCACCGAGGACCGCGGTGTCGATGTGACCGCCACGGATCATGCCGAAGCTGAGCGCGGAATCGAAGAACGAGGCGCCGTCGGCGACGGTGACGGTCTCCTTGCCCGCGTTGATCAGGTCGGCGTCGACCTCGACGTCACTGGGGTAGGGACCGGTGCCGAGGATCCCGTTCTCCGAATGCAGGGTCACCGCCACGCCCGCGGGCAGGTGATTGGGGATCAGGGTCGGCAGCCCGATACCCAGGTTGACATACTCGCCGGTCCGCAGTTCCTGTGCGGCGCGGGCGGCCATCTCGGTGCGCGTCCAGCCGAGCGCCACGGTGGTCGATGCGGTAATGACACGGTACGCCTTTCGATGAGTTTGATCTGCGGTCCCGTGTGCACGATCCGGTCGACGAACACGCCGGGCAGATGCACCTGTGCCGGGTCGAGGGAACCGGCGGGCACCAGCGTCTCGACCTGCGCGATGCACACCTTCCCCGCCATCGCGGCGAGCGGATTGAAATTGCGGGCCGCCTTGTTGAACACCAGATTTCCCCGGGTGTCACCGATCAGGCCGTGCACGAGCGCGTAATCGGCGGTGATGGATTCCTCGAGCACGAACCGGCGGCCGTTGAAGGTGCGGACCTCTTTGGCGGGCGAGGCGACCGCGACGGACCCGTCGGCCCGATACCGCCACGGCAATCCCCCGTCGGACACCGGTGTGCCGACGCCCGCGGCGGTGAAGAAGGCCGGAATCCCGGTCCCACCGGCCCGCAGTTTCTCGGCGAGAGTGCCCTGCGGTGTCAGTTCGACTTCCAGTTCACCGGACAGATACTGGCGCGCGAACTCCGCGTTCTCACCGACGTAGGACGCGGTGACCCGACGGATGCGCTTCTGCGCCAACAGGATCCCCAGTCCGCGGCTGTCGGTGCCGCAGTTGTTGGAGTAGATCTCGAGCTGGTCGGCCGTGCCTGCCGCCAGTGCGGCGACGAGTGCGTCGGGGATGCCGCACAATCCGAAACCACCGACGGCGAGCGAGGATCCGGAACCGATATCGGCAACGGCGGCGGCAGCCGTCTCGAACACCGTCGTCATCGGGCGAGCTCCCCGGTCATGTCGAGGAGTTCGTCGAGCAGCTCCTGGGCGCGCGGCCACGGACCGTAGCCCGCCGCCGGATTCAGATGCCCGACATCGCCGAGGTCGACCAGCCTGCTCCCCCACACCTCGGCCATGCCTGCGACACGGCGAGTCGTGGCCAGTGGGTCGGTGCTACTCGCCGATACGATGCTCGGGAACGGCAGCTGCCGCCGTGGGATCGGCGTCCAGCCGTTGGTCGCGAGTTCGTCGGCGGTCGGATAGCCCTGCGGCAGTGGGGTTTCGAAGTCGGGCGGCGTCGCGAGCAGCGCGCCGCGCACCGGCCGGTCGGACTGTGGACGGTGATCATCACGCCCGCGCTGTGCGCGACCAGGACGACGGGGCCGTCGATCTCGGTGAGCACCGCGTCTAGTGCGGCGACCCGCGCGGTCAGACTCAGGCCGTCACGTTCCAGTGGCGGCACGATCGCCACCTTCCAGAGGGTGTCGGCGAGCAAGGTCTGCCAGTGGTCGGCGACGTGATCGCGCAGCCCGGGGACGATGACGAAGGTGGGTTCGGGAACAGATTTCATGATGTGTGGCAATCCTTTCGAGGCGATCAGTGCGGGGCGTGCACGGTGGCGAGCTGACGCAGCCCGAGCGGGTAGACACGGCGGCCGAGGAGCAGGGCCGCGATGGCGAGCACCGACACCACCGGGGTGATGCGCAGCGCGTTCTGCAGGCCGAGGTGATCGGCGAGAACGCCGACGACGAACGGGCCGAGCGCCAGCCCGAGCAGGCTGTTGGCGAGGGTGAGGGTGCCGAACGCCGACGCGCGGAGCGAGGGGTGGGTGAGATTGGCGACCATGGCGACGGTCGGACCGGCCGAGCCGCCGGAGAAGAACGCACCGATACCGAGCAGAATCAGTTGCGGCACACCGGTACTCATGCTGAAGCCGATGCCGAGGGTGACGAGCGAGATCAGACAGAACACTATCGCGGTGGTCCACTTGCGGGCCATCTCCGAACGTCCGACCCGGTCGGTGATCACCCCGCACACCACCATGCCGGTGCCGACGAGCGTCACGATCACGGCCGCCAGACCAGCGGCCCGATCCGGCGCCAGCCCGTAGTAGCGGTTGAAGAAACTGGGCATCCACGACAGCAGCACCGCGGCGGTGAACATCTGCAAGCCGCTGCCCACGTAGGCGCACAGCACCGCCGGATTGGTGAACAGGGTCGAAATCGGTGCGCGGAAGGCGACTTCGGGAGTGGGTTCGGCGGCGTGTTCGGCGTTGCGATGCTCCTTGACCACCGCCCAGAACGCCACGGCAAGCACGAGACCGAACACCGCCATCGTCGCGAACGACCACCGCCATCCCAGGTGCACGGCGATCACCCCGCCCGCGGCGACGCCGAGCACCGATCCGAACGAACCACCGGCCATGAACGCGCCGCTCAGCGCGGCATGCCTGCGCGCGGCGAACACACTGAGCACCAGCGCGATGCCGACGCTGCCGTACGCGGCCTCACCGACACCGACGAAGAAACGCGCCGCCAGCATCTGCGGATAGTTTCCGGCCAGTGCGCACACCAGCGTCGCGATACTCCACACCACCGCCATCAGCACCAGGCTCTTGACCCTGCCCCACCGGTCGGCCAGCACCGACAGCGGCAGGGTCAGCAACCCGACCATCAGCGCGACCACACTGCTCAGTGACGCCAGCTGCGAATCCGACAGCGTCCATTCGGTTTTCAGAAAGGGAAAGACCGCGCTCAGCACTTGCCTGGACATGTAATCGGCGAGCAGAAGGCCGAAGGCGAGTGCGAACACCAGCCAGGGATAGTTTCGGCGGATGGTCGAGGAACGGCTCGGCGCCTGCGCGGGTTTCGCGGCGGTGGTGGTGAGGTCCATGGGTGCTCCTGCGCACCGGTGGACGTCGTCGCTGACGTCCACCGGGTTGTCGAGAGGGGAACGTGATCCCCCGGGAGGGTCAGGCGTGGTGGGTGAACCCGACCTGGCCGGGCTGACGGTTCGGGGCGAACCCGATCTTGGCGAGCGTCTCGTCGGCGTCGGCGTAGTGCGCGTCGAGCTTGTAGATCTCGCGCGCTTCCTTGCCGGTAGCGACCTCACGGCCGAGTTCACCCGCGATCCGGACCAGCTGCTCGACCTGCTGCACCGAGGTCATCTTCTCGCCCTTGCGACCCCACAGGGTGTCCTCGTTGCCGCAGCGCGCGTGCAGACCCATCGCGATGGCCATCGTGTTCACCGGCAGCACGCTGCGCATCAGCGTCTCCAGGGTAAGCACGGCGCCGTCGGGAGTGCGGCGGATGAACTCCATCATGTTGTACGGATTGGGGCCGTCGAAGCCGCCGCCGATGCCGACCCAGGTCAGCATGAGCGGCCCGGTGTACACACCGCGCCGGATCAGCCGCTCGACGGTCTCGAGCTGCGGGATGCTCGACAGCTGGAAGTGCGGCTGAATGCCGTTGGCCTGCAGGCGCTTCAGGTGCTCGGCCACCCAGGTCGGGCCCGCCGGGACGAACATCTCGCGGTACGCCTCGTACACCTCGGGCCGCTCGAAGGAGGTACCCGCGATGTCGTCTTCGGTCATCAGCTCGACGATGTTCATCTGGCTGGTGTTGATCGCGATGGTGACCTGATCCGGCTTGGGATCGAGCTCGGCCAGCATGTGCCTGGCGTCGTCGGTCAGCCACTTCGCGTCGGCGCCTTCGCCTTCGGGCGAGAACGAGATCGAGCCGCCGACCTGCAGGATCATGTCCGGCACTGCCTCGCGCAGGCGGCCGAGCAGTTCGTTGAACTTCGACAGGCGCTTGGAGCCCTTGCCGTCGAGTTCACGCACGTGGATGTGCAGCACGGTGGCGCCGGCTTCGTAGCAGTCGACGGCCGCCTTGACGTGCTCGTCCATGGTCAGCGGCAGGTCGTCGCGGAAGTCGTCGGGTTCCCATTCCGGGCCGTACGGTGCGACGGTGATGACCAGCTTTTCCTGGTTCTCGGGGAACAGTGCGTCGTCGTGAAAATGCATGGGGGTGCTCCGATCAGAATTGCGGGGTTATCGAAAAATGAAAGTCAGAAAGGGCGGTCGCCGATGATCCCGGCGCGCTCCATCTTGCGGACGGCGGGCCAGTAGTCCTGGACCGCGTAGTGCTGGGTGCACCGGTTGTCCCAGATCGCGAAGCTGTTCTCGGTCCAGCGCCAGCGCACCTGGTATTCGGGGATACTCGCTTGGCGCATCAGGTAATTGAGGAGTTCGCTCGCGCCCGGCGCGTAGTCGGCGCCGAATCGCACGTTCTCCGGCGTGTGGTAATTGACCAGATGCGTCGTGAAGGAATTGACGAACAAAATGTCCTCACCGGTGTCCGGGTGGATACGCACCACCGGATGTTCGGCGTCGGGGAAACGCTCGTGCAGAGCGAGTCGTTTCTCCTCGGTGAGCGCGGCGCCGAAACTCGCCTCGATACTGTGCCGGGCGCGCAGATGCGCGATCCGCGATTTCACCGTCTGCGGCAGCCGCTTGTACGCCTCGACCATGTTCACCCAGATGGTGTCGCCACCGACAGGCGGCGTTTCCACACAGCGCAGCACGGCGCCCATCGGCGGATTGACCCGCCAGGTGGCATCGCAGTGATAGGAGTTCTCGTAGTGCTCGGGCGCACTGTCGAGGTCCTTGTAGATGCGCACCAGACCGGGATGATCGGGATCGCTGCCAAGGGCCGGATGGTCCTCGAGCGGGCCGAAACGTTCAGCCAGCGCGACGTGTTCGGCGCGGGTGATGTCCTGATCGCGGACGAAGAGCACCTTGTGGCGCAGCAGCAGGGTGCGCAGTTCGGCGAACAGGGCGTCGTCGACGGCGACCTCGGCGAGGTTCACCCGTGCAGTTCCGCGCCGATGGTCGCGGTCAGCGGCACCGCGCGCATCGCGGTTCGAACGGTCATTGGTTTGTTCCTTTCCGGTGGACGCGTCAGAGCGCGAAGACCGACGCGCCGACGCTGCGGCCCGCTTCGAGGTCGCGATGCGCCTGCACGGCGTTCGCGAGTTCGTAGCGCTGGTTGATCTCGACCCGCAGACGGCCCGCGGTGAGGTGGTCGTGCAGTTCGCCCGCGAGTTCGGCGCGTTCGGCCGGGTCGGCGATGTAGTCGGCGAGCGCGGGCCGGGTGACGAACAGCGAGCCCTTCACGGCCAGCTGCATCGCCTCGATCGGCGGCACCGGACCCGAGGCGGTGCCGAAGCACACGAGCAGGCCGCGCCGGGCGAGGGAGTCGATCGAGGACTGGAAGGTGGTCTTGCCGATGCTGTCGTAGACCACGGGAACGCCTGCGCCGTCGGTGATCTCGCGTACCCGGGTAGCCACGTCCTCGCGGGTGTAGATCACCACGTGGTCGCAGCCGTTGGCGCGGGCGACCGCCGCCTTCTCCTCGCTGGAGACCGTGCCGACCACGCTGACCCCGAGCAGCGCGGCCCACTGGGTGAACAGCTGGCCGACCCCGCCCGCCGCGGCGTGCAGCAGCACCGTGTCGCCCGCGCGCAGCGGGTGGATGCGGCGCAACAGGTACGCGGTGGTCAGGCCGCGCATGGTGGTCGCGGCGGCGGTGTCGAACGCGATGCCCTCGGGCAGGGCGATCAGGTGCTCGGCGGGCATGATCCGTTCGGTGCTGTAAGCGCCGAGCGGGCTGCCGGTGTAGGTGACGCGGTCACCCGCGGCGAAGTCGACGCCAGGGCCGACGGCTTCGATGACGCCTGCCCCCTCCACGCCGAGTCCCGCCGGCAACGCTGCCGGATACAGGCCGGTGCGGAAATACGTGTCGGCGAAGTTGAGCCCGACCGCCTCGTGCCGGATACGGACCTCGCCGGGCCCCGGCTCACCGACCTCGGTGGACTGCCACCGCATAACGTCGGGACCACCGGTTTCAGCGAATCGAATTGCGTGTGCCACAGCATCTCCTCCTATGTGATGCACATAACTGTAGGCAGCGTCACATCGCTATACTTGCCCTCACGGGACAGAAAACTATTCATTTCGGGACATGAAGGAGGTGCCGGATGAAGCCGTTGTCCAGGTACGCGTCGTTGAACGACTACGTCGAACTGGCGCGCTCGCTCGGGCTGGAGCCGGCCCGGCTGATCCGCGACTGCGGACTCGATCCGGCCGGGTTCGGCACACAGGACCGCTGGATTCCGGCCGCGGCCGTCGCCGAACTCCTGGAACGCTCCGCCGCCGAATCAGGCAGGGAGGACTTCGGTTTGCGGTTGGCGCAGCTACGCCGGTTCTCCAACCTCGGCCCGCTGAGCCTGGTCATCCGCGAGGAACCGGATGTGCGCAGTGCGCTACGGCTGCTGGCGCGCCACGAGCACATGTACAACGAGGCCCTGCACACCGAGATCGTCGAGGCGAACGGCATGGCCACGATTCGGGTGAGCGTCGATGTGGGCAGGCCCGCGCCGGTCCGGCAGGCGGTCGAACTCACCACCGGTGTGCTGCACGGACTGCTGCGCGGGTTCGCCGGACCCACCTGGCGGCCGATGCAGGTGTGCTTCTCCCACCCGGCCCCGCGCGACCGTGCCACTTACCTCAAGATGTTCGGCCCACACGTGGAGTTCGATCAGGATTTCGACGGAATCCTCACTTACAGTAGCGATCTCGATGCCGAGAACGCCATGGCCGACCCGCTCCTGCACGCCTACGCGCAGCAGTTGCTCGGCGCGATGGCGCCCGCGCAGGAGGCCACGGTTGCCGACCGGGTCCGCGAACTCGTCGAACTGCTGTTGCCGACGGGCCGTTGCACCGTCGAGCAGGTGGCTCGCAGCCTCGGGGTCGATCGGCGCACGGTGCACCGCAAGCTCGCGCAGGACGGCAAGACGTTCACCTCGGTGGTCGACGATATCCGCGGCGCACTGGCCGAACGGATGGTGGCCAACCGCCGTCACTCCCTCACCGAAGTCGGCGATCTGCTCGGTTTCTCCTCGGTGAGCAATTTCTCGCGGTGGTTCAGCGCAAAGTACGGGGTCAGCCCTCGACAGTGGCGGCAGCGCCCACTGGTCCCGTTCCGACCGGGCGTCGAACCGACCACCTAGCTCGTCGGCCAGCCGCCGTTGCGGTTTCTCATGTCCGGCTCGTCGTCGTCGCCGACCAGGTGCTCGATGCCGAGCTTCTCGGCGAACAGGTGACGCTGGGTGATCCAGCCGAGTATCGACAGGCCGGCCCAGGCCAGGGTGGCGGTGACCTGCTGCCAGCCGGGTTCGGGGTCGCGCAGGAACGACAGCGAGTCGCTGAACCGCGCGACACCGCTGCAGACCATGCTCGCGCCGCCGATCGAGGTCAACCACAGCAGCGCGCGGGCCCGGAACTTCTGCGCCAGGAACGCGCCCGCCACACACATCGCGAGCGCGACGATCATGCTCAGGGCGAAGTTCTTGTCGCCGGGCTGCAAGACCGTCGCCAGCTTGGTGCCGATCATCGCGCCGGTGAGACCGCCGATGAAATAGGCGGCGAAACGGAATATCAGCGAGGTGACGGCCCAGACCGCGACCGCGCCGATCAGCGCGACCAGCAACAGCCACCAGAAATTCGCGTTGAACAGGTCGGCGATCAGCCAGCCAAGACCGAACCCGATCGCGAGCAAGCCCAGGTTGACCGAGCGGATCCCGTAGAAGCACAACAGCGCTCCGACGAGGGCGACCAGTATGCCGTTCATCTGCTTTCCTTTCGGCAGGCGAGCACGATCACGACCCGGACAGTGCGGCGGCGACGGTTCTTCAGCCCATAACACGACGATAAGAGGGCCGTTCCCGGCGCGCCTCACACTTTCCGGGTGAACTACGCCCCCTGTTTCATCCGAATCGGGTGAAGCAGCAAGGGGCCCACCGACGGCATGATTCGGCCCATGGGATCACCAGTAACGCTCGGACCGGTCGAGTTCCTCGTGCTCACCTTTCCCGGCACCGCGATCGATGAATCCGTCTCGGCGGCACTGGCCGAGATCGTCGCGAAGGGCACTGTCACCCTGCTCGATCTGATCGTGCTGTCCATGGACGACTCGGGCGCCATCATCGAACGCGAGATCGACGACGACATCTCCGCGGTGGGTCTGACCGGTCTGACGGCGGCCGACATCGACCTCGTCAGCGACGACGACCTCGACGTCGTCCGCGCGTCGATGGAACCCGGAACGACCGCTGTCGTGATCGTGTTCGAGGAAACGTGGGCGCGGCGCCTGGCAGGCGCGGTGCGCGCGGCCGACGGCGAGGTCGCGCTGCACGTGCAGGTATCGCGCGAGTCCGTCGACGCCGCGCTCGCCCTCGCCTAGGAAGGGAACCGATATGCCACTTCGGATGGGTCGCATCGGGCGACCAGGACTGCTCGGCGCCGTGGCCAGGACGGCCGTTGTCGCCGGTACCGCCACCGCGACATCGAACGCGGTGAACCGCCGCGCCGCGCGGCGGGCCGACGAACAACAGGCCTACGCCCAGCAGCAGGCACCCCCGCCGCAGGCTCCCCCACCGCCCGCCGCCACCGCTGCCGGCGGCGGTGACACCGTTGCCAAGCTCGGCAAATTGGCCGAGCTACATTCCGCCGGCGCGCTGTCCGATGCCGAATTCGCCGCCGCGAAAGCCAAACTGCTCAGCTGAGCTACTGCACGCGACCGCCCACCGTGTGGATGATGACGACCTTCGGGTCCCACGGGACGAGCTCGTTCACCTTCCGCTGCAACTCCGCACGCGGTGATCGCGATCGCCGCGACCAGGCCGGTCGCGATCGCCGCGGTCAGGCCGGTCGCGATCGCCGCGGTCAGATCCATCAGCTTCGGCGAGGTCCGCCCGACGACCTGGGCGTTGGACAAGACATTCACCGGATTGGGCAGCAGCTGCGCGAAGAGGAAACCGAGCGCGACCACCACCACGATCCCCGACACGACCAGCAGCAGACTCCGGCCGAGCAGCGGCCCACGGCCGGTCACCACCCCCAACGCGACACCCAGGATCGGTATCGACAACGGCGCGACGATCATCGCGCCGATCACCGTCGCGGTGGAATCGCCGATGACACCCGAGATCGCGATCACCGCCGACATCACCAGCATGATCCAGAACGCCGACCGCTTCGACGCGACCTGGCCCACCGACAGATCCAGTTTGTCGGTCAGCTCGTCCAGCGATCGACGTTGATCCTGCGGGACCAGAAAGCTCAGCATGGCGTTCCTTTCACGACCTCTGCTCGCGGTGGATCCGAACCTCGGCATCGGCGTAGGCGGCCAGTGTGGACTCGCCCAGCGTGCTCGTCGCCGGGAAGAACTCGATGTGCAGACCTTGCGCGTGCAGCAGATCGTCGGTCCACACGTCGCGAATCCGTGGGTCGACACCGCTGAGGTAGAGGCGGCCGCCGAGCGCGTCCAGCCGTCGGGCGTAGTCGCCGATCACGTGCAGGAAGGTCGCGCTCACGCTCGTGCGCCCGCGTAGTCGCAGAATGACGACCGGGTCGTGCGCGCTGCCGGGGTCGGGCAGCTCAGCCTGTAGCGTGCGCGCACCCGCGTAGAACAGGCTGCCGTAGACATCCAGGATCACGATCTCGTTGTCGGACAACGCGGTCGGTGCCTTGGCCTCGACGAGATGCTCACCGTCGACTCGCAACCGGACCACCTTCAAGTCGATGGCCTCCTGGTTCAGCTGCAGCAGCAGCGACAACCCGACACCGACACCTACCGCCGCCGTCACCGGCAACAGCAGGGTCGCGACGAAGGTCACCACCAGCGCGGTCCGCGAGATCGCGCCGCTGCTCCAGATGGCGACCAGGCTGTCCGGATCGATCGAACGGGCGGCGGCGACGATCAGAATCGCGGCGAGCGTCGGCAGCGGCACTCGGCCGACCACGCCCGCCAGCGCGACCAGGATCACCAGAATCCAGATCCCCGACCAGATTCCGCCCCAGCGGCCGCGAGCACCGGCGGACGCGTTGATGGCCGTCTGCCCTACCGAACCACCGACCGGCATTCCGCGAAACAGCGCGGCGAAGATATTGCCGATGCCCTGGGCGGTGAAATCACGATCGACCGTCGTCCGTGAACCGCCGGGGTTGGGCGCCGACTCCGCCACCCCGGCGCCCTGAACCAGCACGATCACGGTCACCGCCAATGCCCCGGCGACCAACGACGGCGACAGCGCGCCCCATTCCGGCAGGTGCGGCAACGGGATCCCGGTCGGAATATCGCCCGTGTCGGCGACCGTGCCGACATTGCTCCAGCCGAGAACGAGCACGACGATCATCGGCACGATCAAGGCGAACAGGGCGGCGATCGCGCGCAGCCGCGTGTACGAGAGCCCGATGAGCGCGATCATCGCGAGCACGCCGACAACGGCGGCCCGCCAGTCGAAGTCCAGCGGATGCAGCACCACGTGCAGCGCCTTCTCCACCGCGATCGACCCCCGCACCGGCGCACCGAGCAGACTCGGCAACTGGCCGAACAGGATGTTGGCCGAGATACCGAGCAGGAACCCGGTCATCACCGAATGCGAGACGAACCGGGTGTACTTGCCCAGCCGCAAGATCGCGGCGACGATCATCATCGCGCCCGCGACCAACGTCAACATCACGATGGCGCCCGACCGCTGATCGGGTTCGACATCGGTCAGGGTCGAGCCCACCGCCAACGCGGACGCGCTGGTCGTGGTGACCACCATCAGCTGCGTGCTCGTGCCGAACCCGCCGAAGAATCGCCCGGCCATGCTCGCGTAGAGCCCGTGCACCGGGCTCACCCCCGCGAGCACACCCGCCGCCATACCGTCCGGCACCCCGCCGATCGCGCCCGGAATCCCGGCGACGACATCGGCTTTCGACATGCGCTCCGTCGCGAACCAGCCCCGGACCCGCCGCACGACCTCAGCCACCGGATCGCCGCCTCGCCATCGCATTACCTTCCACGGCGATTGCGCGGTGGATCAGGGCGTCACGATCGCGAAATCCGGGTCGGGGGCGTCCAGATAGCCGACCAGCTCGGCCAGCGCGGCGGGGTCACCTTCGACCGCCACACGGCCGTCGCCGATCATCTGGCTCAGATCCGCACCGCCGAGCAGCGCCGCGTGCAGGTCGGCTTCGGTGAGCGTGAACGTCGCGTCGGCGGGCGCGAGGTCGCCCTCGACATCGAAATGCACGAGCACCCCGTTGCGGAGCAGGGCGCGGTGCACGGTTCCCGTGTCCTTGATCTTCCAGTCGAGTGCGATCCTGGCCGACCAGGCCCGCGGACCGTCGACCCGCAACGCGATCGCGTCGAATACCTGCTCCGCGGAGAGCGCGGCCATGATGTCCGGCGCGGCGGTGACCGTCGGGGTGCCGACGCTGCCGTTGCGCAATTCGTACGCGCCCATCAGGAAGAAATTGCGCCAAGTGCCGTTCTCGGAGCCGTAGCCCAGCTGTTCGAGCGTGTCGGCCTGTAGCGCCTTCGCCTCGGTATTGCCGGGGTCGGCGAAGATCACGTAGTTCAGCACCTGCGCGACCCAGCGGAAATCGCCGTCGGCGTAGGACTTGCGCGCCTTGGTGACGGCCTCGTCGGCACCGCCCATGAACTCCAGGTGGCGGCGCGCGGACTCGACCGGGGTGTGCTGCCACAGGTTGGCCGGATTGCCGTCGAACCAGCCCATGTACCGCTGGTAGATCGCCTTGACGTTGTGGCTGACCGAGCCGTAGTACCCGTGGGTGGACCACGAGTTCTCCAGCGCCGGTGGCAGCTGGATGTCCTCGGCGATCTCGATACCGGTGGCGCCCTTGTTGAGTGCTCGCAGCGTCTGATCGTGCAGGTAGCCGTAGAGATCGCGCTGGATCGAGAGGTACTCGGTGAGCCGCTCGGTGTCCCAGGTCGGCCAGTGATGGGAGGCGAACACCACGTCGGAGCGGCTCGCGTAGCGGTTGATCGCCTCGGTGAGATATTTCGACCAGACGTGCGGGTCGCGTACCAGCGCGCCTCGCAACGTCAGCAGGTTGTGCAGGGTGTGGGTGGCGTTCTCGGCCATGCACAGTGCTCGTCGATCGGGGAAGTAGAAGTTCATCTCCGAGGGCGCCTCGGTACCCGGCGTCATCTGGAATTCGATGGCGACCCCGTCGACGGTCACGGTCTGGCCGGTGTGGTCGATGGAGATCGTCGGCGTGATGAGGGTCGGCTGGCCGGTCGAGGTCGTCGGCCCGAGGCCGGCGCCGACCGAACCCAGCGGCCCCGGTGGCAGTGCCGCGCCGTACATGTAGGCGGCCCGGCGGGCCATCGCGGTACCGGCGTACACGTTCTCCTCCACCGCGTGCTCGGCGAACCCCACCGGCGCGATGACCGGGCACCGTCCCGCGTCGACATCGTCTTGCGTGGTGACGCCTTTGACGCCGCCGAAGTGGTCGATGTGGGAATGGGTGTAGATCACGCCGGTCACCGGGCGGTCACCGCGATGCTCGCGATACAGCGCGAGTCCCGCGGCGGCCGTCTCGACCGAGATCAGCGGATCGATCACGATCACACCGGTATCGCCCTCGACCAGTGTCATGTTCGACAGGTCGAGTCCGCGGATCTGATAGATGCCGTCGGTGACCTCGTACAAGCCCTGCATCGCGCACAGTTTCGACTGACGCCACAGGCTCGGGTGCACGGTGGGCGGGCACTCGCCGTCGAGGAACGCGAACGCGTCGCTGCTCCACACCACCTCACCCCCGGCGTTCTTCACCACCCCGGGTGTCAGCGCCGCGACGAACCCACGCTCGGCATCGGCGAAATCCTGTGTGTCGCCGAACGGCAGCGTGCGCAACGATGTCTCGTTGTTGGCTTCGATGCTGGCCGAGGCGGCCTGCTGACTGGTCATCAGATCCCACTTCCCATCTGTGCGCGACGCTGGATTGCGTTGTTGTTCGCGGATGTCAGGCGAGGGCCTTGGCCTTGAGTTGCTGGAATTCCGCCTCGGTGATGGCTCCGGCGTCGAGCAGCTTCTTCCCGTCGGCGATCTGGGCGGCGGAATTGGTACCCGCGGCCTGCCGGATGTAGTCCTCGGTCTCCGTGCGTGCCTGCTTGTGCGCCTCGGCGGTCCGTTCCGCCATTCCGCTGCCGCGCACGATCAGATACACCAGTCCGGTGAGCAGCGGGAACAGGAACAAACACACCACCCACACCGCCTTCACCCAGCCCGAGGTGTTCCGATCACGGAAGAGATCGGTGAGGAGGTAGAACATCAGCATCAGGTAGGCGACAAAGCAGAAGCTCACAATGATGACCCAGAGAACGTCCCACACCGACATGATTCGACCCTCGCTTCCGTGATGCGTGAGCACCGGCCGGTGTCACGATTGCGCCTGTACCGCCATCGTGGCGAAGAATCCGGCCGCACACATCATCCGAATCGGGTGAATCCGCCCCAACCGCCCGCTACTTCTTCGTGGTGGTGATCTGGGTCAGCAGGCAGCGCCATCGGCCGTCGATGCGGCGGAAGGCGTCGGTGGTCCATTCATCGGCGTCGAACCGAATGCCCTGGTAGTGGGCGGTATTGGTGATTCGGGTCGTCAGCAGGGCGAGCTCGCCGTGGTAACGGATTCTGGGTGCACCGACCCGCTCCATCGCCGAATGCGTGAGGTCGCCCGACCGGACGAATGCCAGGAACTGCTCGGCCGTGGTGATGCCGTTCTCGGAGACCATGATCCATTCGTCGGCCATGTACGAACCGATCCGGTCCGCGTCATTGGCGACAATCGCCACCTGCCACTCGTCGAGCACGGCGAGGAGGTGGTCATCGACGGATCGGTCCGAGGAGGGACGTGATGTTGTCATGCCCCAACGCTAGGACCGGCCTTGCGCCCGGTCTTGGACGAATGGAACGACAGTCCGGCGTGGTGGAGCGTGCGTGCTGGTCAGCTGCGTGATCGAGCATTTCCGCAGCTGACCGGCACTGTTCGGTGAATCAGAGGTTGACGCCGAAATCGCGGGCGATGCCTTCCAGGCCGGAGGCGTAGCCCTGGCCGGTGGCGCGGAACTTCCACTCGGCGCCGTTGCGGTACAGCTCGCCGAAGACCATGGCGGTTTCGGTGGACGCGTCCTCGGAGAGGTCGTAGCGAGCCAGTTCCTCACCGTTGCTGCGGTCGAGAACGCGGATGTAGGCGTTGCGCACCTGGCCGAAGGACTGGCTGCGGTTCGCCGCGTCGTAGATCGAGACCGGGAACACGATGGAGTCGATCGTGGCCGGAGTGTTGGCCAGGTCGACGTTGATCGTCTCGTCGTCGCCGTCGCCCGCACCGGTGGTGTTGTCGCCCGCGTGCTCGATCGCGCCCTCGGGCGACTTCAGGTTGTTGAAGAAGACGAAGTGCCCGCTCGACACCACCTTCTTGTCGGCGCCGAGACCGATGGCGCTGGCATCGAGGTCGAAGTCCGTGCCGGTGGTGGTCCGCAGATCCCAGCCGAGACCGACCGCGACGGCGGTGAGATTCGGCGCCGCCTTGGTCAGTGAGACATTGCCGCCCTTGGACAAGCTGACACCCATATCGAAACTCCCCTTGATCATCGCGGCACGAAGCGCACCGACGCCCACACCCTAGCGTTCGACTCTGAACGTTTGCTGTGATCAATCCCCTTCGGCCGCACCCGATTCCACGGGCAGCCGATCGGCGCCCCAGCTGCGGTGCAGGTAGCCGATCACCCGGTCGAGTTCGGCGCGATCGACGGCGGCCAGCTCGCCCGGCTCTAGCGGGTCGAAATGGAAGATGTAGAGGCGCGAGGCGAATTGCTCGAAGGGCAGCGAGGCTTCGCCGAAACGCTCACCGTGCCCGGCCGTTCCGACGACGACCCCATCGCCCCAGTCCTGGCCGCTGTCGTTGTTCGGGTTGTAGAAATACACCCGCATCACGTCCTGCGGGTCGAGGCTGACCCGGAGCACGGTGATGGCATGCCAGCCGACGAAGCGGGCGGCACTGTCGGTGACGGCGATACCGGCGGGCTGCGGATGGATCACCGGCTGATTGCCGTTGTAGAAGGGGTGGTAGCCGGCGTAGAAGTGGCGCAGGAATTCGTCGAGGTCGGTCAGGTGGCCGGTGGCCACGTCGACATTGATCCGGAACCCGCGTCCGGACCACCAGCCGTGGAACTCCGGGTTGATCCAGCGGTGTGGATCGCCGTCACGGCCGAGGCAACGCCGACCCATCTCCGCGTAGATCCGGTCCAGGTGCGGAACCACCAGCAGCGACACCGGGTCCAGATCCAGTTGGAGCACAGTCGATTCCGCGTCGCCGGTCTCACGCGAGGAGATCGGCTGCCCCTCGAAGTGCATGACGATCTCGTCGTCGCGCGCGGCCCACACCACCGTCTGCAGCAGATAGTCGGGGTCGTTGTAGGCCCACATCGACAGTGCCCGCGCCGATTGACAGGTGGGGTTGTCGCCCTGCCCGATCCCCAGCGGCAGGCCGAGAACCGACAGCATCCCCGACAACAACCACGCGCGCGGATCCGGTGCGGGCCCGAACACCCGGGTCAGCCGCTGGCGCGAGTGCGGTGAAAGCCGAAGCGCCAGTTGGCGCCACAGCGCGGGCGCGACCGGCGGCTGATAGAGGATGCCGCGTTCGAGCAGCAAGGTGAGCCCGTAGACGCACTGCGCCGTTTCGACGTGGACAGCCTGCTCGATGAGACTGCGCACGAGTTCGTGATAGCAGAGCAGACTGTCGCGGCCGGTGCTGGACAGGCCCATCGCCTCGCCGAGCAGGTACTCGCCCTTGGTGAGCAGAAAGCGAAGCAGCACAGCGTGATACGGCGAGACCAGCCCGGTGTCGTGCATGGACCGCGCGAATCCCGTTGCCTCGTACTGCAACGCGCTGTCGTCCATAGATTCCAGACGCGTGCGGTAGATCTCGACCCCGGGGTCTTCCCGGCACCCCTCGGTGGTGCCGTAAAGACTGCTGATCAGCCGGTCGGCGCCGAGCCCACTGGCACCGAGATCCACATCGGGATCGGCACGGGCGACGGCGATCTGGGTGATCATCCGCTTGACCCCGTCGACCTGGATCGGCCGCTGCCGCAGGATGCGCCAGATCTCGTCGACCAGGTTCTCCAGCACCTTCTCGTACCCGACCTCGGCGACGAGGTAGTGCAGCAGCTCCCGCGAGACCTGCGCCATCCGCCCCTGCTGTTCCCGCTCCGCCTCGGTGGGCGGGGAGAACAGCAGCGACAGATTCACCGCGAGTACCTGCGACAGATGATCGGCGGCCTGTTCGGCCGACACCAGCGCGTGCTGGTAATCGCCCTTGGCGACCGCGAGCAACCGCAGATCACTCACCGCCTCCAGCACCATGGTGTCGGCGTTGGCGCTGCGCAACGACCCGGTACTCAGCGCCGGGATGAGGATCTGCGGCTGGGCCCAATCCGTGCCGAGGAACAGGCCCGCGGTCTCCAGCTTTTCGGCGCGTTCGCGCACCGCGGCGCACCCACCGGGCAGCAACAGCACCCGCCGAAGCGATTCCATGACCCTTGGCAGTTTGACCTGCTTACCGAAATCGCCTGCGTCCGCGAGGGACTGCGTGGCGTGGTCCACCGTGGCGAGGCGCCGGTCCAGGCTCGCCGGGTCGTGGCCGTCTGGACTCAATCGCCGATCCCTTCGCCCACCGTTGCCCCTGGCAACGGATCAAATATAGAAGTCGAGCTCTTCTTGACGCTTCAACAGATCCCGCAGAGTGTACGGGTCTTCGCCGAAGAAATAGAGCAGACCCCAGTGATTACCGAATGCGGTCCGTTTGGTGACCTTTTCGGCCTGGGGCGCGGTGAGCTCGTGTGAGTCGAAGTAATCGTGATCCTCGGTCTCGGGCGGCACGTTCAGTCGACTGACAACGCGCCGACGCGGATACACGCCGAAGCACCCCGCGTGGCCGGTGGCATCAACCACTTCCTTCGGGAAGAAGGCGTCGATCTCCTCGGCGGTGGATTTCGGGTCGAAGGCCAGCACCAGCGCATGGTAGGCGTTGAAACCGTACGTCCGTTCCAGCAGCTCGAACACCTTGAAACCCGGCGGCCGGTACGCGACTTCGCCGAAATACATCTCACCGTCGCTGGTGACGAAGTACTCGGGATGAATGAAACCGAATTCGATGTCGAAGGTCTTGATCAGCTTCTCGACCTGCCGGGTGATCTCGGGCCGGTACTTCTCCAGTTCCGGCGTCGCGGGCACGAACACCGAATATCCGAGCGTCACGTACTCCGAGATGTTCAGAAAGCAGATGCGGCCGTTGTGGACCCACGCCTCGACCGCGAACTCCCAGCCGTCCAGGTGCGATTCCATCAGCATCGGGAACTCGTCGTCGGGGATCGTGTCGACCTCGTCGGGGGTCCGGATGATCCGGTGACCGAGGCAGCCCGCCTTGTCGAACGCCTTGAGGTGAATCGGATCGTTGGGATCACCGTCGAGTTTCAGGAGGGTTTGATTGACCCGCTTCAGGAATCGGATCACGTCGTCGCGCTCGTGCGCCTCTTCGAAGATGCCGACCCGGATACCGCCGAGCTGCGCGCGCCGCTTCATCAACGACTTGTCGCGCAGGAGCATGGACTGCCCGAGCAGCCGTGGATTGTCGAGCAGGACGGAGTTGATCGCGCCTGCCCATTCCACCGTCTCCTCGAAGATCGGAATGGCGACGTCGACCCCCTTTTCCTGCAGGGTCTCCGCGATCTCCATCGAACGATCGTTGAGCCGCTCGAAATCCCAGGGGATATAGGGAATGTTGTGCTCTGTGCAATAACTTTGCGCCCATTCGGGCGCGACCACAATATAGCGGCGATCGAACCGATCAACCGCCTCGACGGCGTTCAAACTCCAGCCGAGCAGAGCTACATAGCCTTTGTCCGGGTTTCGACTTTTCGATTCGTCAGCTGAAATCGACAAACCTTATCCCTCCTCGAACTCCACAGCCCCGAAATCAGGACCCTGAATGAATCCCTGCAGGGCTGCTATTTCAATGGGGTACCCGGCCCCTGGGCATCCAACCATGACAAAGCTGTGACCGAGGGGCTTGCGACCGGCGCGACCAGCACCGGCCCCCCGGTGCGACTACGCTCAGGGCATGCCCGGTCCCGAGACCTTGCCGCCGCCACGCAACGGTGCCGGCCTCGCGGCGTTGGTGCTCGGCATCATCGCCTGCGCGGTCTCGTTCATCCCCGTTGTCAGCGAGTTCGTCGCCGCCCCAGCCGGTATCGGGGCCGTGGCGGCCGCGATCGTCGGCTGGGATCGCATCGAGAACGGCGTGGCCACCAACCGCGCCGACACGATCGCGGGCGGGATCCTCGGCGCGGTGGCGCTGGCGGTGACCGCGCTCGTCTACCTCGCGACGCATTCGGGCTGACGACCGAATTGTCTCGTCCTGCACGTGGCGAGCGAAGTCCGTAGCCTGAAAATCGTGATTACTCTCAAGAAGGAAGACGGCGCGGCCGATCTCGCCGGTATCACCAAGATGAGCGTGGGGGTGAGCTGGGATCCGTCGGCGGGTGCCAGCGGTGGAATTCTCGGAATGGCCCGGCGCAAGCGCGGTGTCGACCTGGATCTGATCGCCGTGCTGTTCCAAGGCGGTGAGCCGGTGCGGTTCGCCGGTCTGGATTCGCTCGACCCGCTCGGCAACGGCTCGGTGCTGCACACCGGCGACGAGCAGACCGGTGCGGCCGTGGGCGACGACGAGACCGTACACGTCACCTTCGGCAATGTTCCCCCTGCCATCGACTCCATCGTCTTCGTCGCCGTCGCGTTCAAGAAGGGCAGCTCCTTCGAGAAGGCGAACAACGTCTCGTTCAAGATCTACGACGCCACCGGTGGCGATACCCAGCCCGTCGCCGACATCTGGCCGTCACTGCTCGGCGCGGACAACGCCAATGCGATCGCGCGGACCTTCCGCAACGGTCCGGTGTGGCAGCTGGAGGTCCTCGACCGCAAGGGCAAGATCAAGCAGGGCGATCGCCAGGCGTTGCTGCGCTTCGCGATCGGCTGACACCGTGGCGGCAGGGCCCGGCGCGCACCGCGCCGAGCTCCGCCGCGGCGCGGGGGACGACCTCGCCCTTTCACACATTTGCGACATCAGCGAAGTTCTCGAGTCCACGCGATTTCGGTGTTCCCTGAATAGTTGCTGCGATACGGTTTTTCGCATGGACGACATCGAGTTGGATTTGCCGAGCGTCGCTACTTCCCACAACGCCGGACGAATTCTGGAAATCGGCGCGGTCGGTCTGCGCAACCCACTTCCCGTCGACGGAGAACAGACCCACGCCTACGTGTGCTGCGTCGACGGCACCACCCTGCAGCTCCCCGACTCGCTGCAGAACTGGGCCATGCAAACCCTCGCCGCGAACTTCGACCTACGCGCGACCGGCCTACCCTCACTGTTCCCCTGCCGCTTCGAATTCGGCATCCGCGACGGCGCGGCCTACGCGGTACCGGTGACCGAGCGGTCGCTGCGCGAGAAGGCCAACGCATGACGACCTGACGGCGCCTATCGTCACCCTCATGTACGAGGGACTCACCTACGCCCCGGCCGGCGCGACCAGCCCCGCCGACGGGATCTGGACCGGCGAATACCCCGGGTTCCGCCGGTTCGACACCACGGTGGTGATCGGCCACGGCGAGCCGACGTGGGCCGCCGCTTCCGAGGCCGTGCTGCGGTGGGGCATCAAGCGCCGCAGCGGCTTTCGTGTCGCTCCCGATGGTGCGGTATCGACGGATGCGAAGTACCGGATCAGCGCGGGATGGGGACCGGTCTCGGTCCACGAGCCGGTTCGGGTGGTCGCGGTGGTCGACACCGAGAACCGGTGCGGCTTCGCCTACGGCACCTTGCCCGGCCATCCGGTCAGCGGCGAGGAAGCCTTTGTCGTGCACCGGGATTCGACCGGCGCCGTATCGCTCACCCTTCGCTCACTGACCAGACCCGCACCGACCGGACTATGGCGCTTCACCTTTCCGATACTTCTTCTCGCGCAACGCTTCTACCGTCGCCGATATCTGCGCGCGCTGGTGCACTAGGCGATCGGGGGCAGATGAACGACCTGGCCCGCATACGCCAGACCCGCACCGAAGCCGAGCAGCAGCGCGGTGTCGCCGGGGTTGGCGGCACCGGAGCGCACGAGTTGTTCCATGGCCATCGGAATGGAAGCGGCGCTGGTGTTGCCGGTTTCGATGATGTCGCGCGCGATGGCGACGGTTTCGGGCAGGCCGAGGGTGCGGACCAGCGCGTCGGTGATGCGGATATTGGCCTGGTGCGGGACGAACGCGTCGAGGTCGGCGGCCGTGAGCCCCGCGCGGTCGAGCGCGTCGCGACAAGCCTTCTCCAAAAACGTGACAGCCCAGCGGAATACCTCAGTGCCGTTCATCCGGATGTACGGGCGCTGCGTTGTGCCGCCGCTGGCCTCGGCCGCGGCGACTTCGGCGAAGTACTCCAGAAAGTCCTTGTCCTGCTTGATCGCCGAGGTGCGCGAGCCATCCGAACCCCACGCGACCGGGCCGATCCCCTCCTGCTCGGCCGCGCCGACGACGACCGCACCGGCACCGTCGGCGAAGATGAACGCGCACCCGCGATCGGTGGTGTCGAGCAGATCCGACAACCGCTCCACCCCGATCACCAGCACCTGCCGCGCCTGACCCGAGCGCACCAGATTCGCCGCATCGGCCAACGCGTAGCAGAAGCCCGCGCAGCCCGCGGAGATGTCGAAGGCGGCAGTGTCGTGCATGCCGAGTTCGGTCGCCACCACCGCGCCCGCCGATGGACCGAGCACCATCTGCGACGACGTCGCCAGCACGACCGCATCCACCTGCTCGGCGCTCACCCCCGCCGCCGTGAGCGCGTCACGCGCGGCCGCGACACTCATCGAGACGATCGTCTCGTCGGGCTCGGCCCAGTGCCGGGCGGCGATCCCGGACCTGGTCTTGATCCATTCGTCCGACGACTCGATCGCGTCGACGATCTCGGAATTGGGCACGACACGGCGCGGGCGGTATACGCCGAGGCCGAGAATTCCCGCGTGGGTGACCGGAACCGCGGTGGCAATGGGGGTGGGCATGGCATCCTCTCCATATGAACCGATCGGTTCACGTAGGAATAGGTCTAACATGAACCGATCGGTTCAATCAAGGGCTAGGAGTAGATCGGATGGCAGCCGGACCCCGCGCCCGCCTCATCGAGCACACCATCAGCACCGTCCAGGAGCACGGCGTCCACGCGGCCGCGCTGAGTGAACTACTCAAGCGCAGCAGAACTTCACGTAACTCGCTGTATCAGCACTTCCCTTCCGGCAAGGGCGAATTGGTGCAGACGGCGGCACGGATCGTGGCGCGTCTGGTGTACTCGCACGTGAGCGCGATGGCCGACGCCCTCCAGACCGCGCCGTCGGCCCAGCAGTGGCTCACCGACCTGCTCGCCTTCTGGCGGATCCCGCTGGAAAAGTCCGACTACGCCGCGGGCTCGTTCATGATGGCGGCCGCCCTCGACGAACTCGACCCCGCCGTCCAGTCCATCGCGGGCCAGGCCTTCGCCGAATGGACCGCTCGGCTGGCCGACGGGATCGTCGCCACCGGGATCGAACGCGCGACCGCGGTGTCGCTGGCCGGCTTCCTGCTCACCACCATCGAGGGCACGATCGTGCACAGCCGCGCGCTCAAGTCGTCACACCCGTTCGACCAGGCGGTCACTCAGCTGACGATCCTGTTCAACGTGCACCTGTCCGAGCGCTGATACGTCTCACGAAATACTGTGCGCCGCATCGAGTTCGGCGCGCAGGGTGGTGATGATCCGGCGCCGGGCCGTCGCGCCTTCGGCGCTGGGAGTCAGCGGGTAGACGTGCACGAGTCCGGGCTCTTCGAGATAGTCGAGGTCAACGCCCGCCGTGCGCGCCTTCGCCGCCAGTAGGCGGGCGTCGGGGTTGAGGATGTCGTCGGTACCGGTGAACACGGTGATCGGGCCCAGCCCGCCGAGGTCGCCGAACAGCGGGCTGACCAGGGGGTCTTTCATCGAGAGTTCGCCGCTCCACATCCTGCCGAACACCAGACCGCCGTCCCTGCCCAGCCACGGGTCCCGAGGGAGCACCGCGTCGATCTCGGGATTCTCGAGGGTGAGGTCGAGGGCCGGTGAGATCAGCATCGTGCGGGGGACGATGTGCCCGGCGTCGCGCAGAGACAAGGCGGTGGACAGCGCGATCTGACCGCCCGCGGAGTCGCCGGCGAGGAAGGTCGGGCCGTAGCGCTCGTGGGCTGACATGACCAGTTCGGCGAAACGGGGAATCACCTGGGCGGCGGTGCCGAAGGGGATCAGCGGATAGATCGGGACCGTCACGACGAGGTGGGTCTGCGCGGCGATGCGGGCCGCGAGTTGCCAATGTTGCGAAGCGATTTCGCCCACCCAGCCGCCGCCGTGCGCGTACACGAGGCCGCCGCGGGAGATCCCGTCCGACGGAGTCAGCGTGTAGATCGGCCAGCCACGGTCGTGCGCCACCGAGATCTCGACCCCACGCAGTTTGCGCGGTGGACCGTAGGCGACGGGCCGCAGTCCGCGCTCGCGCACGTAAGCCCTGGCCATCTCGGCATCGATGTAGTTCCGGTTGCGCCGGGTCGCCCGCAGGAATCCCGGAATCACGAACCGACTCATCACACCGGGCACCGCGACCTCCACTCGACAACGAGACCGGCACAGTCGAAGCGCTCGGGCCGAGCGTGGCCGGTGCCAGCCAAGCTACTCCGTGCCGGCGTCAGCCGAGGGGTTGCTCGGTGACATCGGTCCGCAAGCTGGTGCCGTTGAGGTCCAGATAGAGCACACCCTCGGTGACCGAAAGGGTGGCGGTATTGCGACGGTCGACCAACCCCGCCGCCTCATCGATGAACGCGCGATCGAAACTGAACAGCGGGATCTGCGCCGCGTTGTGAATCTTCTTGCCCCCGTACTGCGCGAGTACCTTCGCCGGGTCGCGATGGGTGTACACCGCCGCACGACCAGCGAGTTTGCTCCCACGATGAATACGATCCGCGTCGGGCGCGCCCACTTCGATCCACGCGGTAGTCCGCCCGGTCATGTCCCGAACCTGCACCGCGGGCTCGTCGGTAGCCGAAATCCCACCCTCGCTGAACACGATCCCCTCCTCGTACTGCAAGCAGTACGCGAGGATCCGCGTGACCATGTACTCCAGCGTCTCCGACGGATGCCGAGCCACCCGCAATTCGAGATCCTCGTACACCCCCCGATCCACATCGGCGAGCTGAACGGCGAAGTTGTGCAGTGTTGCGCTGAGTGCCATAGGAGCTCCGACCCTACCGGGCCCGCGACCTCGACTACTCGCGAGCACCCGGTTGCACTTACCGGTCCGGACCGCCAGCATCCTTACATGAGAATCACTCACGTTTCGACTCTGGCCGCCGTTTTCCTCGCACTCGGCACGGCAACCGCTGCGGCAGAACCGAATGCGGCCGACTCACCCCGCCAGGCCATTGCCCGCGCCTACCTCGACGCCCTGGTATCCCACGACGCGAGCGCGGTCCCCTTCGCCCCCGACGCCACCCGCGTCGAGGTCGGCTTCCAAACCGGCTACTCGGGCCCGCAACTGAGCGCCGACTTGGAGAACGGCCTCCAGTACCGCGTGATCCAAGGCATTCGCGACCTCACCATGTCCGAATCCGGCGACACGGTCACCACCCACTACCTCCTCGACACCGGAGTGGCCGACATCCGCCTGACCACCGTGGAGATCACCGAGACCTTCGTCATCCCGGTGGACTCCATCCAAACGATCGAGGCCACGATCACGCCGGTGCTGTAACTCACGGCCCAGCGCTCACTGGTCCGCGTCCAGCAAGGACCGCGGGGCCGCCTGGCGCCAGGAGTCGGTGATGATGGCTTCCAGTTCCTCGCGGTCGTCGAGGGCGGTCAAGCGGACCCGGACCCAGGGGTTGCCCGCCTCGTGTGAGGCGATCCAGAACTTGGCGGGCTCGGCCAGTACCAGCTCGTCGCGTTCGACGATCGGGCAGCGCACCGCCATCGAGGTCTCCTCCTCCGGCAGGGTGAGGAACAGCTTGCCCGCGACCTTGAAAATGGGCATGCCCCAGGCGAATTGCTCTGTCGTCTGCGGTAGCGACAGGACGAAGGCGCGGACGTCATCCCCGGTGACATTCATGCTCTACATCCTGACAGCACCCACCGACACCGATCTGATCCGCCGTCGCCGGATCGGGACCGCTAGTCGGCCACCCCGATGGTGGTCATCGATTTCCGGGCGCGCGCCGCGGTGATCCGACGGCCGATCACTCCGTGGCGAGGAGCGAAGAGGTAGACGAAGGTGAACGCGACGCCCTGGGTTACCACGACCATGCCGCCTGCCGCGGTATCGACGTGGTAGCTGATGTAGAGGCCGGTGACCGCGCACACCACCGACACGGTGGGGGCGATGACGAGCATGCGGGAGAAACGGTCGGTGAGCAGGTAGGCGGTGGCGCCGGGGATGATCAGCATGGCCACCACCAGGACCACACCGACGGCCTGCAGCGCGACCACCGAGGTCAGGGCGAGCAGGGCCAGCAGCGCGGTGCCGAGGACGCGGGGGTTGAGGCCGATGGCGTGGGCGTGGGTGGCGTCGAAGGCGTAGAGGGTGAAGTCGCGGCGTTTGAGGACGAGGGCGACCAGGACGATCGCGGCCAGGATCATGATCTGGATCATCTCGCCGCGGCTCACGCCGAGCAGATTGCCGAAAACGATGTGGTTCAAGTCGGTTTGGCTCGGCGTCACCGACACCAGCACCAAACCGAACGCGAACAGGGTGGTGAACACGATGCCGATCGCCGCGTCTTCTTTCACGCGGCTCGTATCGCGAACGACCCCGATCAACGCGACAGCCAGGAACCCGAAGATCACCGCGCCGACGGCGAACGGCCAGCCGACGATGTAGGCCAGCACCACCCCGGGCAGTACCGCGTGTGAGACCGCGTCACCCATCAGCGACCAGCCGATCAGCACCAGCCAGCACGACAGCACCGCGCACACCACCGCCGCCGTGACGGTGGTAGCCAGCGCGCGAACCATGAATTCGTAGCGCAGCGGGTCGATCAGGAATTCCTCGAGGCTCATCGGTCTCCGTCCACATCCAGGCCGAAGGCCTTGGCCAGGTTCTCCGGACGCAACACCACATCGGGGTCGCCGTGTTCGAGCACCCGGCGGTTCAAAAGCACTGCCTCGTCGGCCAGTTGGGGCAACGCGTGCAGGTCGTGGGTGGACACCAGAATCGTGGCCCCGTCGGTGGCGAGCTCGCGCAACAGCGCGGTGATCGTCGCCTCGGAACGCTTGTCGACACCGGCGAACGGCTCGTCGAGCAGCAGGATCGTGGCCTCCTGGGCGATGCCGCGGGCAACGAACGTGCGCTTCTTCTGACCACCCGAGAGCTGGCCGATCTGCCGGTCGGCCAGGTCGGTGAGCTCGACGCGGGCCAGCGCCTCGTCGACGGCGGCACGGTCGGCCTTGCTCGCCCGGCGGGTGAACCCCATTTTCCCGTAGCGCCCGGTCATCACCACATCGCGCACCGACAGCGGGAAAGTCCAGTCCACGTCCTCGGATTGCGGCACGTAGCCGAGGGTGCCCGCCTTGCGCGCGGCAGCCGGGGCGCGACCGTTGATCAGCACCCGGCCGCGGTCGGGCGTCACCAGGCCCATCACGGACTTGAACAGCGTCGATTTGCCGGAGCCGTTCATGCCGATCAGCCCGCACACCCGGCCGGATTTCAACGTCAGTTCGACATTGTCGAGCGCGAGCACATCACCGTAATAGACTGTCACGTCCTGGATTTCGACAACCGGTGCGGTCATTTCGGTGCTCCGGCGAGTGCGGCCGCGATGATGTTCGCGTCGTGGCGGATCAGCTGCAGATAGGTCGGCACCGGACCGTCGGCTTCCGAGAGCGAGTCGACGTAGAGGACGCCGCCGAACCGCGAGCCGGAGGCTTCGACCACGCGTTGCATCGGTGCGTCGGAGACGGTCGATTCGCAGAACACGGCGGGCACGCCGCGCTGGCGGACGAAGTCGATGGTCGAGCCGATCTGCTGCGGGGTGGCCTGCTGTTCGGCGTTGACCGGCCAGATGTACTTCTCGGTGAGCCCCGCGTCGCGAGCGAGGTAGGAGAACGCGCCCTCACAGGTGACCAGGGCACGCTGGTCGGCGGGCAGGGTCTTCACCGCGGCGACGAGATCGGCGTGCACGGCGCCGAGCTGCGTTTTGTAGGCGTCACCGTTGGCACGATAGGCATCGGCGTGGTCGGGGTCGAGATCGGTGAACGCGCGAACCATGTTGTCGACGTAGATCTGCGCGTTCACCGGCGACATCCAGGCGTGCGGGTTGGGCTTGCCCCGGTAGGCGTCCTCGCTGATATCCATCGTCGCCACCCCCTCGGTGACCACCGCGTGCGGCACATCGAGATCGGCGACGAACTGGCCGAACCAGGCCTCGAGGTTGAGCCCGTTGTCCAGGATCAGATCGGCCTTGGCCGCCTTCTTGATATCGCCCGGGGTCGGCTCGTACCCGTGGATCTCAGCGCCGACCTTCGTAATCGATTCCACCCTCAGGTGCTCGCCTGCCACATTCCGAGCCATATCGGCGAGCACGGTGAACGTGGTGAGAACTACCTTCTTCCCGTCGTCATCGGAGGTGATCCCACCGCAGGCAGTCAGCGCGAACGCCATGACACTCAGAACACATGCCGCAAGCACCCGGCGTCGCACCGGAGAACGGTAGAACCCAACCTTCATTCCAGAATTATATTGTTCGGCGACCCGAACTTTCAAGTTCTGGTCTTGAAACAGTCGCCGAGACGGCTCAGGATGCCCAAGGCGGGGTGAAGGTCGATCCATCGGGGAGTTCCGCGGCGAAGCCGACGCGCACGGTCACCAACAGCGCGGCCGGCTCGTCGGCCGAGTTCGCGAGGGCGATCATCGAGCCCGCGGGCGCGACCGCCGCGTCACCCGGTGTCATCAGCGCGGATTCGCCATCGATCGTCATGGTCACCTCGCCCGACAGCAGAACGAAGGCCTCCTCCCCCAGGATTCGATGCGGCACGCCCACCGAATCGGCACGGACCTCGGTCTGCCAGACGCACAGTTCGGCACTGCCGGTGCCGGGACGGACGAGCGAGGTGAACCGAGCGTTGTGCACCTCGTGCACCTGCGCGTCGGCGGAGCGGATTACCGGCATTCGAACCTCCATAAGGTCAAGCAACTTGTCTATATGGTCAAGTAGATTGACTATTGTGTCAAGTGCCAGAATGACTGTCGTGCCCGCGAACGCAGATCTGCCCCTCCTGCTGCTCGCGGCAGCGGCCGAGGTGACCCAGGCGGTGCACGCCGGGGTCGCCGCGGCGGGGTTCACCGATATCCGGCCGACGCACGGCTTCGCCTTCGTGCGCATGGCACCCGACGGCGCGACGGTCGGGGAGATCGCCGAGCACCTCGGCGTCACCAAACAGGCGGCCAGCCAGCTGGTCGACGAGTTGGTCGCCAAGGGCTACGCCGACCGCAATCCACACCCGCGCGACGCGCGCGCCCGCCTGATCACCCTCACCGACCGCGGCTGGGCGTGCACGAGGGCCGCCGACGCGGCGCTGGCCGAATTCACCCTGAGCTGGTCGGACACCCTCGGTGCGACCGGCCTCACCCAGCTCAGCAAGGCATTGGGCCGCGTTGTCACCCCGGGACGAGTCCGCCCGAGCTGGTGACCCGTAACCAAACCGCGCGCGCCGACGATTTCATAGTGGGTATTCGTTAATCCGAAGAAGTGGATTTTCAAAACCTGCGCGGTGTCACGGCGAGCGGCATACTCTCGGATCGAGCGGTGACGCGCCACCGCGGCACCCGGGCCGACGGTCCGGGTCGCGCACTCGTCACGTCATCGTTCGCCGCGATCCCGGAGGGTCAATGTCAGTCCTAGCCACCGTTCCATCCACCGTCGACACCGTCACCCGGCACAAGTACGAGCGGCTGCAGTACACCGGCTCGGCCGGCGTCGTCGCCTCGCTCGAGGACGCGCGCCTGGTCGATCGCTGGCGTGCCGAATACCCCGGCTGGGATGGCGAGCACTGGGCATTCGACGCGGGCACCGACAGCCCCGGACGGCTGCGCCCGATCAATGTCGCGGCGCGCAACAACTGATCAGCCCGGTGACAAACGGCTGATCAGCCGGTGCGCACCGGCTGATCAGGCCGCGCCCGCGGCGGCGGTCCGGTCGATGATCCGTGGGAACGGGCTCGCCGCTTCCAGCTGGTAGGCCAGGTCGAGCAGGGTCCGTTCGTCACCACGACGGCCCGCGAGCTGGATCGACCCGGGCAGACCGCTCGGCAGCAGACCGTGCGGCAGCGAAATGCCGGGCCCCCCACCGACATTGTTGAGCGGGGTGAAGCCCACGTAGTCGACGAGTTTGGTGAACAGCGAGTCGAAGGGCTGGCCGGGCGCGAGTTCGCCGATGCGCGGGGCGGGATGGGAAAGCACCGGGGTGAGCAGCACGTCCACGTCGGCGAAATGCCTGTCGTAGGCCGCCACGCCTCCGCGCAACCGCCACGTCGACGCGGCCACACCGAGCGGATTGCGCTTGGCCAGCCCGATCAACCCGGTGGTGAACGGGTCGAGTTTGCGCGGATCGAAGTACCCGCGGTGCCCCAGCCGGAACGACAGCGCCATCGCCGCGGCCATCACCGCCCAGTACTGCTTGAAGTCCTCGACGAAGCGCGGATCCACGTCAAGGCGCATCTCGACGACCTCGTGACCGAGACCTTCGAACACCTTCGCCGCGGACGCCAGGATGACGCCGTTGTCGACGTGCACCGTCCGGCCGAGCACATCGGCGGTGATCAGGCCGATCCGCAACCGTCGCGCACTCGGCCCCTCGACCAGCCCGACCGGCGTCAGGTTCGACTTCGCGCCGAACCGCTCGACGGCGGCCAGGTAGTGGGCGGTGTCGCGGACCGATCGGGTGAGCACGCCCTCGGCGACCAGATGCACCGGAAGTTTGCGGGCACCCGGCTGGTCGAGCAGGCGGTTGCGGGTGGTTTTCAGGCCGACGAGACCGTTGGCCGCGGCGGGGATGCGGATCGAGCCGCCACCGTCGTTGGCGTGCGCGATCGGCACCACCCCGGCCGCCACCAGGGCCGCCGAGCCGCCCGATGACGCCCCTGCCGAGTACTCCGTATTCCACGGATTGCGGGTCGGCGCGCGATCGGTGAATTCGGTACTCGCGGTGAGGCCGAATTCCGGCAGCGTCGACTTACCGAGCACGATCACGCCCGAATGCAGGAACTGCGCGCCGGGACCGCCGGTCACCGTGGCCGGGTGCGGGGTGAACGCGGCCGAGCCGTGGCAGCTGGGCAGGCCCGCGATGTCGGTGTTGTCCTTGACGAACGCGGGCACACCCGCGAACACACCCGCGGTTTCCGGCGTCGAGGCGGCGCGCTCGAAACAGGTCATCTGCACCGCGTCCAGACTCGGATCGACCCGCCGAGTCCTGGCGATCGCGGCCTCGATCACCTCCGACCGGCTCACCTCCCCCGCGCGCAACGCCGCGGCGACACCGACCGCGTCCAGCGTCCCGAGGGCATCGTCGGTAAATCCGTGCACAGCAGAGCTCATACCGCAGCGTAATCCGACCAGGCAGCCCTTCGCAGCGGTAACGAGCTTCCCGGAACGCCCACGCGCCACACGGGGTGGCGCCAACCTGGAGATTGCGCTGGTACGCGGTCGCGACCTGCCACGTTGACGGGTTGTGGCTGGCGCGGTGACGCCGTACACGGCACTATCGAAATCGTGGAACACCAACGAATCGCCCGAGCTTCGGGTGCTGTGTCGTGATCGCGCTGGCTCCCGGCGAGAACCGGCCCGCGCCCGGTGATCAGCTCACCGTCACCGTGGCGAGTTCGGCGTCGGTCGATGTGTCGGCGCTGCTGGTGAACAGCGCGGGCAAAGTACGTTCCGACGCCGACTTCGTCTTCTTCAATCAGCCCACCGGACCAGGGGTGGTGTACCGGCACGGCAACGGCGGGCCCGATGTGGTCGCTGTGCAGACCTCGGCATTACCCGCCGATGTGGACAAGGTGGTGGTCACCGCGAGCCTCGACGGGCGTGGGCCCGCGACCTTCGCCTCGGTCGGCGCCCTGACCACCACCATCGAATCCGGTTCCACCGCACTGACTTTCCCGATTTCGGGACTCACCACCGAGAGCGGCGTGGTGTGTGTGGAGATCTATCGTCGCAGTGGGGCCTGGAAGGTCCGGGCGATCGGGCAGGGCTACGACGACGGATTGGCCGGGATCGCTTCGGCTTTCGGCGTCAACCTCGATGACGAACCCCCAGTTCCCGCCGCACAGAGCGCTCCGGTGCAGCCGGTCACTCCCCCGCCTACCTATTCCGGTCACGGTGCCCCTGGTCGACCGGGCCAGGTCGCCCCACCACCCGCGCTACAGCCGCAACCCTCGTTCTCTTCTCAGCAAGGAGCCCCGCCCGTGCACAGCGACCTGTTCGACCCCTCGCATGCCGAGGTCAACGGCCTCGGTATCCAGAAGCAGGGCGGCAAGATGGTGAAGGTCGGCATGAACGGGGAGGTGATGGCGCGGGCCGGGTCGATGGTGGCCTACCAGGGTGACCTGAAATTCGAAGCGCTCGGCTCCGGTGGCATCGGCCGCGCCATCCGTCAGCACCTCACCGGCGAAGGTGTGCCGCTGATGAAGGTGACCGGCCGCGGCGACCTCTTTCTGGCCAACAGCGCCGCCGACGTGCACATCATCGACCTCGACGGCACCGACGGCCTCACCATCAACGGCGCCAACGTGCTCGCCTTCGACTCCACGCTGCGCTACGACATCGGCCGTGTCCAAGGCGCCGCGGGCTACGCGTCCAACGCGGGCCTGTTCAACTGCGTCTTCACCGGCCGCGGCCGCATCGCCATCACCACCCACGGCAGCCCGGTCGTCCTCACCGTCGACCAGGCCACCTACGCCGACCCCAACGCCGCCGTGGCGTGGTCGTCGAGCCTGCAAACCGGTATCAAACGCAACGACTCGTTCGGCCTCGGCCGCCTGATGGGCCGCAGTACCGGTGAGGCGAGCACCCTCGCGTTCTCCGGCCGCGGTTTCGTCATCGTCCAGCCTTCCGAACTCCCCCCGGGCGGCCTCATCGGCGGCACCGGCGGCGGCCAGCAAGCAGGCACCGGCGGCGGCATCTTCGGCTGACCCCGGACGCGGAAAAGGCCGATACCCACATCAGTCGCGGGTATCGGCCTTTCTGCTGTGTCTGCTAGTTCGCGCGCTCCTTGCGGGCCTGGCGACGGGCCTCACGCATATCGTTGAGTTCCTGTTCCAGGCTCTCCGCGATGCGGAACTGGCCGGTGTCGTAGATGCTGGTCGGCTCGATCGCCTCGTAGCCGAAATTGGCTTCGGCGAACGCCTTTTCGACGCGGGCCTCGATGTCGGAGATGGCGCTCTTGCGGGCGGCGGGGACCGAGTCGGTGGCCGGCTCGGGCTTGACCGGTTCCTTGGGGGTCTCCGGTGCCACGACGGGCGCGGGGACGGATTTCTTGGCGGTGGCTTTGTCCGAGGAGGACGGTTTGCCGATGCCGAACCGCTTGCGCTTCTCCGGCGGGCGGCCGTTGCCGTTGGTGGTCGGCTCGGTGGGGGTCCAGGCGGGTTCGCGGGTGATCGGGGTGGTGGCGGCGGTTTCGGCGGCGGCGACCGCTTCGGCACGAGCCGCACCCGTCATCGGCGGGGTGTAGGTAAGGCGGATGCCCTCGGTGCTCTGGCGGGCGAGCAGGCCGTCGGCCGGGTCGGGCATGTCCCTGACCTGGCTGGTCGCGCGGGTGATGGCAAGACCGTAGCGGGCACTGACCGCGTCGTGGATCAGCAGCGCGACACCGATCATCACCGGCGCGACCGCGTGCACGGCGACGTCGTACCAGCGCCCGTCGCGCACGTAAGGATAGGTATTGAGGGTGACGGTCAGGCCGAGCAGCGCGAGCTCGGCGAGCGCGACCTGCCGACGGTTGTCGATCACGCCCCACTCGGCGACCTTGTTCGTGCCGACCATGATGATGATCAGACACACGCTGATCATCGCCTCGAGCAGGTAGCTGAACCAGAACAGCGGATCGCTCGGCCCGCCGGGCGCGATGTTCTGCTGCACGTTCACCGCCGACCACAGCATGCCGGCGCCGACGACGCCCGCCAGGGCCTTGAGCGACCACGATCGGTGCCGGTACAGCGAAGCCAGCTTCGCGTGCGGGCTCGATTCGCGCCGCTGGGAGGCCATCGCCCTTCTGGCGAGCAGCAGATCTCGCATGTCGGCCTTCTCGATCGCTTCGGTGGTCTGTCGGCTCCGGTCCGACGCGGACGCCATCGCCTGGGTGTGCTTCCAGCGCTGCTCGCGATCCTGTTCGCGGATGCGCTCGGCGAGTTCGCGTTCGGCGCGCAACTCGTCTTCGGAGAGCGCGTCGGTCAGAGCCGGATCGAATTGGTAGGCGAGGCGCCCACGGGCACGTTCGACTCGCTGGGCGAGCTGGCTGACGTCGTCCTCGAGACCTGTCTCGATCGTCATGCCAGACCACCGCCCCGGGCGCGCGAAGGCAGGCGGGTGACCACACGTGTGAACGGCACACCGCATTCTTAGTCGATATACCCTCGAGCGCGAAACCGATGCTCCCGCACGACTCCCCGAACACGGCGCGCCGCGCGCGACACGCCCAACAATTTCGACCGGGGACCGGATCTGCGAAGATAATCCCCCGCCGCCGCCGGAGCCGGAGTTTCGGTGAGGTTCGGTGCCCGACCGTTGCCGAACACCGCTCGCGGACAACCCGACCCGACCGGATCCGCGCACTGCGGGCAACCCCCGCCGGACCGCCGACCTGTTCGCGGGAACTCCGTTTCACCGGACGACGCGAACCAAGGGCACCTAGGGTTGGGCCGGGGTGCCGGGGGGTTCGTGCACGCCCCGTGAGATCGACTCCGGAGTGACGAATTGACCGAGCACACAAGCGAACTCGACCAAGCGATCGCCGAACGGCTCGAACCGTGGACCGCGCGGCTCGGCGCCGACCGCAAGGCTTACTTCCATCATGTGCTTCGGGTACTGCGCGCGGCCGATCTGCTGTTCGCCCGCAGCGGCGAGCCCGGGCCGCCACCGAGTGCGCGCGAGGAGTTCCGCACCGCGGCGACCTTCCACGATCTCGGCATCTGGGCCGCGGGCACGTTCGACTATCTCGAACCGTCGTGCGCGCTGGCGGGCGACTGGCTGATCGCGCACAACCGTGAGGACATCGCCGAGCTCGTCACCGAGATGATCCGCGACCACCATCGCGTGTGCTCGGCGGGCAATGCCACCGACCCGGTCGAGCTGTTCCGGCGAGCCGATCTGATCGACGTGACGTTCGGCGCGCGTCGCTACGGCCTGCCCTACGCGGCCTGCTCCGCGCTGATGCGGCGGTACCCGGACAGCGGGTTCCATTTCAAGCTCGTGGAGCTGACCGTACGGCGCGCGCTCATCCATCCGCTCTCACCACTACCCATGCTGCGCTGGTGAGACGCCTTTTCGGCAGGACTATTGTCACTGCGCCAATACTGCGGCACACTGGTGTCTGTAACCACCGGTCACGCCTGGGCCGGTGGTGTGCCGAGCCGAACAAGGAGACTCGATGGCCGCCAATCGGTCCAGCTGGATGAACGAGGACCTGGACGCCCTGCGTGACATGACCCGCGCGTTCATGGCCAAGGAACTGGTCCCCAATATCGACAAGTACCGCGAGCAGCACCACGTCGACCGCGACCTGTGGAACAAGGCGGGCGAAGTGGGCCTGCTGTGCATCTCGATCCCCGAGGAGTACGGCGGCGGTGGCGGCACCTTCGCGCACGAGGCCGTGCTCATGGAGGAGCAGGCCCGCGCGGTCGACACCTCGTGGGGCGTCAGCCTGCACAATGGCATCGTGGCCCACTACGTCCTCGCCTACGGCACCGAGGAGCAGAAGAAGCACTGGCTGCCGAAGATGGCCAGCGGCGAGGTCGTCGGCGCTATCGCGATGACCGAGCCCGGCACCGGCTCCGACCTGCAGGCCGTCAAGGCCAAGGCGATCCGTGACGGCGACTCCTACGTCATCAACGGCTCCAAGACCTTCATCACCAACGGCGCGCAGGCCGACCTGATCATCCTGGTCGCCAAGACCGACCCCACCCAGGGCGCGTCCGGCGTCTCGCTGGTGCTGGTCGAGCCCGATCGCGCCGGTTTCCGTCGCGGCCGCGTGCTCGACAAGATCGGCCAGAAGGGCCAGGACACCTCCGAGCTCTTCTTCGAGGACGTGCGCGTCCCGGTGACCAACCTGCTCGGCACCCAAGAAGGCCAGGGCTTCATCCAGCTGATGCAGCAGCTGCCCCAGGAGCGCCTGATCGTGTCGATGGGCGCGGTCGCCGGCATGGAGGTCGCCCTCGACCACACCCTGCGCTACACCAAGGAGCGCGAGGCGTTCGGCCGTCCGGTCTTCGGATTCCAGAACACCAAGTTCAAGCTGGCCGAGGTCGCCACCGAGGCGCGCATCGCGCGCGTGTTCATCGACGACTGCGTCGAGAAGCACATCCGCGGCGAGCTCGACATCCCGACCGTCGCCATGGCGAAGTGGTGGACCACCGACAAGGCGATGCAGATCGCCGACACCTGTCTGCAGCTGTTCGGCGGCTACGGGTACATGAACGAGTACCCGATCGCGCGCATGTGGGTCGACAACCGCGTCCAGCTCATCTACGCGGGCACCAACGAGATCATGAAGGAAATCATCGCCCGGAGCCTGTGATACTCCAACTCCATCGGTGATCCCGACCGGCCGCGAACAGTTGTCCGCGGCCGGTTTTCGCTGTTGAGGGGTCATTTCGTGACCTATCCGCCGTCCCTTCCGAGACGAATGTCCTTCGACAAGCGGCAACATTTGGCGACGGCGAGGACGGTGCGGCAACAGTGGACACGGACGGCAGCGGTTCGACGGGACGACCCGGACCGGAACCGGTACTGCCGGACCGAGCACAGATGATGCAGGCGGTCTGCGGGGTCACCGTCGACGGCGATCCGGTCCTAGCCGCCGCGCACGAACTCGCCACCCTGCACGAACGCCGCGAACAACAGATCCCCGGCGATACCAGCGATATCGATTGGGCGCGTGCGCGTCTGGTCTGCGAGATCGACCGCTGGGTCGTCATCCGATCCCCCACCCCGGCGATCTCGGCGCCGATGCACACCGAGAGCATCGGCGCCGTCGTCGACCGCATGGCCCATTTCGCCGCGCTCACCTACCACGCGCTGGCCTGCGGCGCCGAAGCCGAACTGCACGCCGCGCAACTGCGCCTGCACGAATTGGCCTGCGGCTACGACGATCTCATCGCCGAAGTGGCCAGCGGCGCTCGTCGGCTGCCCGACGGACTCGACGGCGACGCTCCGGAAAGCGGTGGGGAGCAACCGAGCCGGAACACACCACGGTCCGAATAGCGGGTGGTGCGGCCACCGCGGCCGCATCGCTTCACGGTCGCTACCTGGGCGATCAACGGCCACATCGCCGTCCACGGGTGTTCAGGCGGGCACCGTACCGTCAGCATCAGACGGCGAACGGAGCCCGGCATGCTCGATCCGCGACTACACACCGCATGGTTGGTCAACGCGGCCTCGGGGGCCGCTGCGGCGACGGTTCGGGCGCCGATGGCGCGGCCGTATTCGTGGACGCGCGATCGGCTCGTGGTCACCGATCTCGAGGTCGTGACGGTGACCCACGACACGGTGATCCTCACGTGGTCCACCCATCGACGCGACCGTGCGGGGCAGCTTCGCCCGGCAGCGGCCGACACCGAGGTGCGGCTCGCGCCTGCCGACAGCCCGGCCACTCCCGTCACCCGCTACCTCGACGGCCGTCGCACCGCACACCACTACGCCGAGGTGCGCGGGCTCGAGCCCGGCCGCCGTTATCGCTTCATTGCCTGCTCCGACGGCGAAATCGCGGTCCCCGGCCGCACCTGGGTGACCCGACGCCCCGGAACTCCCGAGGTCACGGGCATCTTCCTGACCGCGCCGCCGCCGCAGGGACGACTGCTGCGCACGATCGCGCTCGCCAATGACCTGCACTGGGGTGAGGACCGCAGCGGCTTGATCGTCGCAGGCCTGCCGCCGGGCCTGCGACACGACGACGGCCACTACCCGCAGGTGATGACCGAGGCACTGCTGCACGACATCCGCAGGCCGGAGCGCGCGGCCGATCACCTCGTTGTCGCGGGTGATCTCACCGATTGCGGCACCGCGGAGCAGTCGGCGGGAATCAGTGCGCGTCTCGATGATTGGGGTACAGCCGGTCGCGACCACTTCGTCTGCCGCGGCAATCACGATGTGCCGCGCGGCACCGATGATCACTGGGGCGAGGTGTTCCAGCCGTTCGGCCAGCTCACCTGCCAGGAACTGGGCGGCCTGCGCCTGATCGGCCTCGACACCACCCGCAGGCGAGGTTCGGGCGGCACGATCAATGCCGACCAACTCGCCCACCTGCGCACAATACTGGCCGCCGACCCCGATCGCCCGACCCTGATCTTCGGGCACCATCCCGCGACTCGCTATGCGGCACTGAGCAATCCCGGCGGTCCCGGTTTCGTCCTCGATCGAACGAGCGCGGCCGCACTGCAAGCGTGCTACCGAACGAGCCCCGGCGTCTTCCTGCACCACAGCGGCCACACGCACCGAAATCGCCGCAGCCGCCCCGATTCCGGCCAGGTCGAGTACCTCGAGGTAGCGGCCGTGAAGGAGTATCCCGGCGGCTACGCGCTCCTGCGCATCTACGAACACGGCTACACCGTCCACTTCCACCGCATTGCCGCCGCGGCCGCACTGGCCTGGACCAGCAAGACCCGCAAGCAATACTTCGGCCTGCACCCCGACCACGCCCTCGGCAGCCTCCCCGACCGCAATCACCGTGCATCCCACGACTTCTCAGGTGTCACCGCCTTGCGCTGAGATGCCCGCAGTCGAGCCATACGCCGCACCGTCCCTGTCGCCACATCATCTCTTCGACCCCGTCAGAACATTCGAACCGCGACCAATCGCCAACTGTCCTTGGATGATTCGATCCGACCCGCGATGGCCAACGTCCGGGGGCCGCGCTGGTAGGAAGCGAAGACCTCGGCGGCGTCACCCTCCGCCGGGGTCAGGTGGACGCGAGTCAAGGTGGCGGTCCCGAGGTTTCGGTCGGGAGCCGAGTCCTGCGCGAGCATTGTGTTGATGGCGGCGAGCACCTTCGCGTCGGTGAACGCGCGCAGATGGGTGGACGATCTGCGCCGATCGACGACCTCGAGCAGTAGCCGCAAGACCTGCTCGGTGAATCGCTTCGCACTCGTGGATGATCCGGTGGCAGGTGGCGCGACCCGCGGGCACGACGCACGCACCGCCCTGCGGATACCAGCCGGTGTTCCGCCGGACGCCCTCCGCCGAACCGATCCCCTGACCGGCTGGGGCCCAACAACATCCACAGCATCGCAACGATGCACCACGGCCCCGCCCTCCAACCGCGGCTCGCAGTGCGGCGCGGGCGACAACAACATTCCATCCGTAGACATGCTCGTCCCCTTCGAGTTCGTCCACCCACTCCCCAGTGGTGGCGCACAGCATTACACGGGGGTACGACAAGTTTTCGTGAAATCGGTGCAGGTCACCTCACGTTGTCCGCCACCGAGGCCCTCAGAACAGTGTCATCGGTTCATCGGGTTCGGGGATGGGCTGCTCGGGCAGCTCACCGACGATCGCGCGGACCTCGTCGTGGAAGCGGCGAGCCAAGCCGCGTGCGGCGGCGTTGTCGGGAGTGTGCACGAAGACCGTGGGCGAGCGACCTTCGCGCAGCCAGTCTGCGACGGTCTCCACCCACGGCTGCCAGCCCGCGACGGTGCGTTCGGTGTCGGCGCGGCCGTGATAGCGCACGATCGGGTACTCGGTCAGCGCCCTCATCCGGCGCGGGACGCGCGGCTTCTTCGCCCTTGCCTCGAATTCGGAGGGGTCACCCGGTGGCCCGTCGAACAGGACAGTCGTATCGAAGGGCACCCATTCGGCCCCGATCCGCCCGAGCACCCGTTCCAGCTGCACCGCGGCTCGCTCGTCTTCGAAGAAGGCCGGATGACGCACCTCCACGGCGCACCGCAGCCCACCGGGCAGCTCACGCTGGAAACGGGCGAGCGCGCCGAGATCGGTCGGCCCGAACGACGCGGGCAACTGGATCCACAGCGCGTGTACCCGCGGCCCGAGCGGCGCCATCACGTCGAGAAACGCGCCGAGTTCGGCACCGGCGTCGACGAGCCTGCGTTCATGGGTCACCGCCCTCGGCGGTTTGAGCACGAACCGGAAATCGGGCGCGGTCTGCCGGGCCCACGACTCGACCGTGGACGCCGACGGCGTCGCGTAGAACGTGGTGTTGCCCTCGACCGCACCGCAGTGCCCGGCATAGGCACGCAACCGCTCCCCGGGCGCAGGCATCCGCTGCTGCCACTGGGTATGGGTCCACATCGCACACCCCATCCGCAGCTCACGCACAGGCCGACGGTAATACAGCGACCGGCCGCGCTTAAAATGAGACCGGTTGCCACCATTCGCCCTGTGCGCGGGTGGCGGGATCGACGGTCCGCGAGTGGACCGAACGCTCCGCCCCATCCACGCCGGATTTCCGGTGTGCGCACGACGGAAAGGGCCTGTGATGGCGATTCTCACCACCGAGCGGCCCCGTGCTGTCTCCGCGACCCGCGCCTGGCTCGGGGTGTCCGCCGCCATGGTCGCGATCGCGTGGGGCGGCAACGAGTTCACGCCACTGCTGGTGATGTACAAAGCCAACGGTCTCGCGCTGACCGCGGTCGACCTGCTGCTGTTCTACTACGTTCTGGGCATCGTGCCCGCCCTGCTCATCGGCGGCCCGCTCTCGGACCGGTTCGGCCGCCGCCCGCTGATGCTGCCCGCGCCGCTGATCGCCGCGGCCGGGTCGCTGCTGCTCGCGGCGGGCGCGGCCTCGGTGCCGATGCTGGCGGCCGGGCGGATGCTGTGCGGTGTCGCGCTCGGACTGGCGATGGCGGTCGGTGGCAGCTGGCTCAAAGAACTGTCGCAACCACCGTTCGCCGCGGCCGCCGCGGGCAAGGGAGCTCGCCGATCCGCGATGAGCCTGACCGCCGGGTTCGCCCTCGGCGCGGGGGTGGCGGGAACCCTCGCGCAGTGGGGTCCGCTGCCTGATTCGACTGCCTATCTCGTCAACGCGGTGCTCTGCGTCGCGACGGCTTTCTGGGTGGCCCGAACGCCGGAAACCGTGACCCGCCCAGCGAATCCGGGCAGGCTGCGTGACGACCTGAAGATCCCCGCCGCCGGGCACCGACGGTTCCTGCGCGTGGCGGTGCCGATCGCATTGTGGCTGTTCACCGCCAATGCCACCGCCTACGCCGTGCTCCCGACGCTGATGTTGCCGCGCGTGCAGCAGGCCCCGATCGCCTTCTCCGCCCTGGTCACCATGGTGACCCTCGGCTGCGGATTCACCATCCAATCGGTGGCCCGACGCATCGACCGCCCCGGCACCGCACGCGCCGCGATAGTCGCGCTGGTGCTGCTCACCACGGGAATGGTCCTGGCCGCATGGACGGCGGCCACCCTGAGCATCTGGGTGACGCTGCTGACCGCCGTCGTACTCGGCAGCGGTTACGGCATCGGCCTGGTCGCCGGCCTGCAACAGGTCGAACGCATCGCGGGTCCCGGCGACCTGGCCGGTCTGAACGCGGTCTTCTACTCGGTGAGCTACCTCGGCTTCGGCGTGCCCGCGGTCCTGTCGGCCCTGCACAGCGGCCTCGGCTTCGGCTACCCCGCCATGTTCCTTGTCACCGCCGTGATCGCCGCGAGTTGCCTCGCCCTGGTAGCCGCCAACTACCGCGAGCGGGCATAACGGACGAGTCCGACACCCATGATCGCCGCGCACTACGGTGAATCAGGTGAGCGCCGACCCCGTTGAACTCCTCCTCCGCTGGCAGGATTCCGGCGCGATCTGGCGCGTCGTAGGACGCCGACCGGACTCGGTGACCATCGCCCTGTACGAGTGCACCGGCGGACAGGAAGTAGACCGCTTCACCTCCGCCGATCCCGCCCTCCTGCGGTTTCTCGGCCAACGCGCCACCAGCGAGGACTGACCCGCCCGCATCGAACGGGGTTACGCTGGTTGGCGCTATCGCTGCACGCCCGTTCGGCCCACCACAGCCGGATCGCTGAGTGAGGAGAGCCCATGCCGATCGACGTCGAGGTCAGCCCGCAGAGCTGAGCGGCACCGAGCACAGGAGGGGCGCATGTCAGGACGACGTTTCCGAGCCGGCCTCGCCGCCGGGCTCATGGTGCTGGTCGCGGCCTGCGGCTCGCCCACCGGATCCGAGCCCGAATCCGCCGCCCCACCGGCACCGGCGATCTCGGTGGCGCCGGAAGACGGCGCGACCGAGATCGATCCGCTCGGCCCGGTCCGGGTGAGCACCAGCGAGGGGCAGCTCACCGCGGTCACGATGACCAACGAGCAGGGCGGCACGGTCGACGGCATCCTCACCCCCGACCGGTCGGCATGGAAACCGTCGGAACCGCTCGGCTACGGCCGCACCTACACGGTCACGGCCGAGGCGGTGACCGTCACGGGCCAGGTCGGGCCGATCACCTCGTCGTTCACCACCCTCGCGCCGAACAACCAGACCGAGGTCTCTTTCCGAACCACGGGCGGCACAGAACTCTCCCCGTCGGGCACCTTCGGCGTCGGCACCGTCGTCGTCGCGCACTTCGACGAGGACGTCCCCGATCGCGCGACGGCGGAGAAGCACCTGGCGGTCACCACCGATCCGCCCGTCGTCGGCTCCTGGTACTGGCTCGACAACCGCAATGCCCACTGGCGCCCCGCGAACTACTACGCGCCCGGCACGACAGTGACCCTCACCGCCGATATCTACGGCAAGGACCTCGGCGGTGGCCTCTACGGCCAGGAAGACACCGCAACCAGCTTCACCATCGGCCCCTCGCACGTCTCGATCGTCGACGACAACGACAAGCAGGTGCGGGTGTACGAGAACGGCACGCTGATCAAGACCATGCCTACCTCGCTCGGCATGGGCGGCAGCCAGACCGTCGCGGGCAAGACCATCACCTTCTGGACCCAGCCGGGGATCTACACCGTGATGGAGAAAGGCAATCCGGTGGTCATGGACTCCTCCACCTACGGTCTGCCGGTGAACTCCCGGCTCGGCTACAAGGAAACCATCGGCTGGGCGACCAAGATCAGCACCGACGGCATCTACCTGCACCAGCTCGACGACACGATCTGGGCGCAGGGCAACACCAATGTCTCACATGGCTGCCTCAATCTCAGCGGCGAGAACGCCCGCTGGTTCTACGATTTCTCCCAACCCGGCGACGTGGTCGACATCAGGAACACCGGCGGCGCCCCGCTCGAGGTGTGGCAGAACGGCGACTGGAGCGTGCCGTGGGAACAGTGGCAGGCAGGTAGCGCGCTGCGGTGAACGGGGACATCAACTTTCCGGCGCCACCGCGCGCGGAGACGACACGGCGGGGACCACAGCGCGTCGGCAGGCACATCGCCGCCGACCACCGCGCGCCCCGGCGTGGACGTGCACGCCGAGCCGGGTTGATCATGGCCAGGATGCTCGTGGCGACGACCGCGCTGGCCGTACTCGCGGGCACCGGCCTGGCCTGGTCGGCCAAGCAGGACTTCGATTCCGGCTTCACCCACTCCACCGCGCTCGGTACCGATGCCCCACGTTCCGGCGGTGGCGCCGTCAACATCCTGCTGATCGGCTTGGACACCCGCAAGGACCTCAACGGCAACGACCTGCCGAAAGAGATACTCGATCAGTTGCACGCCGGTGACGGCACCGAAGGCGGCTACAACGCGAATTCGCTGATCCTGCTGCACATTCCGGCCGACAAGAACAAGGTCGTCGCCTTCTCCATCCCGCGCGACAACTACGTTGCCGTGACCGGCATCCCCGGCTACCAGCAGATCAAGATCAAAGAGGCGTACGGCCTGAAAAAGGCGGCGGTACAGGCCAAGTTGATCGAGCAGGGCGAGAAGGATCCGGTGGTGCTCGAGCGCCGCGGCCGCGAGGCCGGACGCGCGTCCATCGTCACCACCGTCCGCAATCTCGTCGGGGTGCCGATCGACCGCTTCGCCGAGATCTCCCTCGCGGGCTTCTACGACCTGGCCACCGCGATCGGCGGCGTCGACGTGTGCCTGAACAACGCCGTCGACGACAGCGAGTTCTCCGGTGCGGTCTTCCCTGCGGGCACCCAGCATCTCGACGGTTCGCAGGCTCTCGCGTTCGTCCGCCAGCGCCACGGCCTGCGCAACGGCGACCTCGACCGCACCCACCGCCAGCAGGCGTTCCTCACCTCGGTCGCCAAGTCGCTCAGGGACTCCGGAACGCTGACCAACCTGAGCAAGCTGTCGGCACTGATGGATGTGGCGCACCGCGATGTGGTGCTCTCCAACGGCTGGAATCTGTTCGATTTCGCCCGCGACCTCGGCGCCGCCGGTTCGGTGCCGGTGGAGTTCCGCACGCTACCGGTGGTGCGCTACGACGTGATCGACGGTCAGGACGTGAATATCGTCGACCCGGCCGCGATCAAACGGGAGGTGCGGGCGGCTTTCGGTCAGGAAGGACCGAAAACCACTACCACGGCACCGATTCCGACGAGCGTGGTCGATGTGCACAATGTGGGCGCTGTGAAAGGTCAGGCCGCGGTGCTCTCGGCCGCGCTGACAAGCCGGGGCTACGGCGCGGGCCTGATCGGCAACGGAGATTCGAGCGACGGTCAGTTTTCGACCATCACCTACGGCCTCGGTGCCGCCGACGACGCTCGCGCACTGGCGGAACTCCTCGGTGGACTGCCGGTTTCCGCGTCGCCGTCGGTGCAGGACGGGCGCATCCGGGTCGCACTCGGCGCCGACTTCACCCTGCCCACCGAGCTGAGCCCGGCGACATCGACGACCACACCCCCGACCACCACGACGTCCGGCTCGATGCCACTGCCCGACGCGGGAAAACCGCTGTCCACCAATATCGACAGCACCATTCCCTGCGTCAACTGAGTGGTTCGGTGCCCCGTTCGGCCACCGGAGTATCCAGTGGCCGAACGGTTCTCACTCCTCCGGGGCGTCCGGATACGCCTGCTGCCGGTATCCACCGCGCAGCGTTCCGTCCAGATACGCGGCCTTGCAGGCCCGCCGCGCGATCTTTCCGCTCGAGGTCCGAGGAATCGACCCCGCTGGCACCAGCAACAGATCCCGCACCATCACCCCGTGCCTGCGTGCGATTGCCGCACGCACCATCTCCGTGATCGGCCCCGGCTCGAGTTTCGCCGCACCCGTGCCTCTTTCGGCAACGACCACCAATTGCTCCGACGCCGGATCGGACAGGTTCCCGGCCTCGAGCACCGGCGCGGGCAGTTGCCCCGCCTGCACCGAGAAGGCCGCGATGAAACCGGGCCGCAGGGCCGTACTGGCCTCCTGCGCCGAGTATTCGAGATCCTGCGGATAGTGGTTGCGCCCGTCGACGATCACCAGATCCTTCACGCGACCGGTGATGAACAGTTCGCCGTCGTGATAGGCACCGTAATCGCCGGTCCGCATCCACTTCGCGTCATCGGGCGCGCCCTCGGCGCGACTACCGACCGGCATGCGCGCGACCACCCGGTTGTGGAAGGTTTCCGCGGTCTCCTCCGACCGACCCCAGTACCCGATGCCCATATTGTCACCGTGCAACCAGATCTCGCCGACCTCGCCGTCGAGGCGCTCTACCCCGGTGCCGGGATCGACGATCACCGCCCACTGCGACCGCGCGACGTGTCCGCACGACACCTGCGCCACCGCGTTCGCGGCATGCTCGTCGCACTCCACCATCCGGCCGTCGTTCAACTGCCCGCGATCGACATAGACCACCCGCGCCTCGTCGTCGCGCTTGGTGGCCGACACGAACAGCGTCGCCTCGGCCATCCCGTAGCACGGCTTGATCGCGGTCTTGGACAGCCCGTACGGGGCGAATGCCTCGTTGAACTTGCGCATCGAGGCCACCGACACCGGCTCGCTACCGTTGATCAGACCGATCACATTCGACAGGTCGAGGGACTCGTTACCCTTGGGCAACCCACGCATCGCGGCATGCTCGAACGCGAAATTCGGTGCTGCCGAATAGATTTCGGCACCATCGGCCTGGGCGGCCAGCTCCTTGATCCAGCGCGCGGGCCTGCGCACGAACGCGCTCGGCGACATGATCGTGATGAACTTGCCGCCGATGGTCGGCAGGATCACCGTGAGCAGCCCCATGTCGTGGAAAAGCGGCAGCCAGGTGACCCCGCGGGCGTTCTCGGTGATCCCGATGGCGTCGATCATCTGCAGCAGGTTGGTCCCCACCGAGCGGTGGGTGATCTCGACACCGGCGGGCACCCGAGTGGATCCGGAGGTGTACTGCAGGTAGGCCACGCTGTCGATATTGATGTCGGGCCTGCGCCAGCGCGTGCCGACGGTGTCGGGAATCGCCTCGACCGCGATGATTCTCGGCCGTTGCGCGGCGGGCTGTTCGCGGAAGAAGTTGCGCACCCCCGCGGCCGCGCTGCCGACGGTGAGCACCGCGGCGGGTTCGCAGTCGCCGAGGACGGCATGCAGCCGGTCGCTGTGACCCTGCTCCTCCGGATCGAACAGTGGCACAGCCACATTCCCCGCGTACACCGCCGCGAACAGCGCGACGACATAGTCGAGACCCTGCGGTGCCAGCACCGCCACCCGGTCGCCGGGCTTGGTCACCTGCTGCAATCGCGCGGCCACCGCGCGCAGCCGCACGCCGAATTCGCGCCAGGTCAGTTCCTGGTACTCCCCCTCACGTTCGGTCGAATAGTCGATGAAGCGATAGGCCAGGTCGTCCCCGTTGGCCTCGCTGTGTTTGTCGACGAAGTCGATCAAGGTCTGATCACCGGGAATCCGGATAGTCCCCAGTTCGTCTACATAGTCGTCGAAAGTCTCGCCGATCATTCCCAATCCTTTTCAACGCACATTGACCTGTACCCGCCATGGATGGGCGAATCGTCAATACCGCCCGAACGAGATCGCCACGTTGTGACCGCCGAAACCGAAGGAGTTGTTCACCGCGTAATCGATGCGACCGCGCCGCGCCTGACCCGACACCACGTCCAAATCGATAGCGGGGTCCTGATTGTCCAGATTCAGGGTGGGCGGAACGATGCTGTCGCGCACACTGAGCACCGTCAGGACCGATTCGAGCGCACCGACCGCGCCGATCGAATGCCCGAGTGCCGATTTCGGCGCGTACACCGAGGCGTGCGAGCCGATGGCCTTGCTGATCGCATTGGCCTCGGCGGTGTCGCCGATCGGGGTCGCGGTGGCGTGGGCGTTGATGTGGGTGACATCGGTGCGGCTGATCCCGCCGGTCTGCATCGCCCGCGTCATCGCCCGCGCGGCGCCGGTGCCCTCGGGATCCGGTGCGACGAGGTGGAACCCGTCGGAGGTGACGCCCGCGCCGAGCAGTCGCGCGTGAATCGTCGCGCCACGCGCCTTGGCGTGCTCCTCGGTCTCGATCACCATCATCGCGCCCGCCTCGCCGAAGACGAATCCGTCGCGGTCGGCGTCGAAGGGACGCGAGGCCGCCTTGGGATCATCGTTGCGGGTACTCATGGCCCGCATCTGCGTGAACGCCGCGATCGGCACCGCCTGGATGGACCCCTCCACACCACCGGTGACCACCATGTCGGCGTCACCCATCACGATCATCCGCCACGCGTTGGCGATGGCCTCCGAACCCGACGAGCAGGCCGATACCGGCGTGGAAACTCCCGCGCGCGCACCCAGTTCGATGCCGACACAGGCCGCGGGGCCGTTGGGCATGATGGCCTGCACGGTCAGCGGCGAGACCTTGCGGTAGCCGCCGTTGCGGAGCCGGTCGCGGGCGTAGATCAGCGATTCCGCGCCGCCGAGGCCGGTACCGATCGAGACGCCGAGCCGGTCGCGGTCCACTTCGGGGCTGCCCGCGTTGCGCCACACCTCGCGGCCGAGGACCACGGCCATCTGTTCGACGTAGGACAGTTTGCGCGCCTCTTCGCGGGTGAGCGAGAGGGTGGGCGACACCTTCAGGTGCCCGCCGATCCGCACCGGCAGTTCGAAGTCGTCGATGAAGGAGTCTTCCAAGACGTCGATCCCGCTCTCGCCGTTGAGCAGACCCTTCCAGGTCGAGTCGACGTCGCCCGCGATCGACGTGGTCGCCGCCAGGCTCGTGACCACGATGTCCGTCATAATTTTTCGCTCACTCTCTCTAGCTATGCCACGACTGAACGGGAACCGCTGATGGAGCTGAACTGGTGGAGCGTATATGCACACGGCGCGACGCGCCCAAATTCTTCGAACAGCGCGTAAGAGCACCGTGTCGTTTCCAGGCGCCATGCGCCGGGTCTATTGTGACGTCGGGCAACACTACCGGACCGACGCAACTCTCGCTTTTCACTAACCGGAAAGGGCAACGAGCGTGGCCAGGAACCTGACCCAACTGGAACTACTGATCGAGCTGGAACCGATTGCCGCGAGCAATGTCGACCGGCATCTGTCGATGACCAAGGACTGGCACCCGCACGATTATGTGCCGTGGGACCATGGCCGCAACTTCGCGTCCATGGGCGGAATCGATTGGGACCCAGAACAATCCGCGCTCAGCGAACTCGCCAAGGCGGCGATGGTCACCAACCTGCTCACCGAGGACAACCTGCCCTCCTACCATCGTGAGATCGCCGAGAATTTCTCCGAGGACGGCGCCTGGGGCACTTGGGTCGGCCGCTGGACCGCCGAGGAGAATCGGCACGGGATCGTGTTGCGCGACTACCTCGTGGTGACCCGCGGGGTCGACCCGGTCGCGCTGGAGCAGGCACGAATTATCCACATGACCAACGGATATTCGGCGATGGCCGTCGTGGACGACAAGGCGCCGGGCTTCGACATCCACACCTCGACCGGTGCCGGATTCCTGTTCTCCGTCGCCTACGTGACCTTGCAGGAACTGGCCACCAGGGTCAGCCACCGCAATACCGGTCGCGTCTGCGACGATCCGATCGCCGACCGCATGCTCGCCCGCATCGCCGCCGACGAGAACCTGCACATGATCTTCTACCGCAATCTGTGCGCCGCCTCGCTGGACCTGGCCCCCGACCAGACCATCGAGGCGATCAACACCATCGTGCAGAATTTCCAGATGCCCGGCGCCGGCATGCCGGGCTGGCGACGCAACGGCGTGCTGATGGCCAAGCACGGCATCTACGACCTGCGCCAACACTTGGAGGAGGTCTTGATGCCGGTGCTGCGCAAGTGGAACATCTTCGAGCGCAACGATTTCAGCGCGCGGGGCGAGCGGGCCCGCGAGGATCTGGCGGTATTCCTGGAGCGGCTGAGCGGGGATGTCCTGCGCTTCGAGGAGCAGCGCGACCGGTCACTGGCGCGGGCGACGAAGCGCCAGCACGAGTCGGTCTGATCGACTCCGGCCCGGCCGCTACCGGGCCGGATCGCGGCGCGCGTCGTTCTTGTTGCGATACATCGCCGCGTCGGCGGCGTGCACCAACTCGTCTACGGCGGTGGGCAATTGCTCGAAGAAGGCGGCACCGATGCTGGCGCCGACGGCGAGCACGTGTCCGTCCACCCCGAGCGGCTCGGTCAGTGCGGACAGCAGCTTGTCGGCCAGCCGCGCCAATTGTGCTTCACCGGAACAGTTTTCGACCAGAACGAGGAATTCGTCACCGCCGATGCGGGCGGCGAGCGCGTCGTCCGGGCGCACCGCGTCGCACATCCGGTCGGCCACGACCTGGAGTACGCGGTCCCCGACCATGTGCCCCCACAGGTCGTTGATCTCCTTGAAGCCGTCGAGGTCGAGATAGCAGACCCCGATCGGGGGTTGCGCGTCGGCCAGTCTGCTGAACAGGTGCGGGCGGTTCGGCAAGCCGGTGAGCGCGTCGTGATTGGCGTCGTGCCACAGGCGGTCGGCGAGTTGCTTGCGCTCGGTGACATCGACCGCGACGCCGATCAGGAACTCGATACCGCCGTCGGTGCCACGCACCGCCGACATCGACAGGTCGATCGCGGTGACCCGGCCGTCGGTGTGCAGGTGCTCGGTCTCGGTGCGGAAGCTCTCGGATTCGCCCGCGACCATGCGCTGGAGTTGTTCGAACGCGAAGTTCAGATTCTGGGGGCCGAGGATATCGGCGACGGTCCGGCCCGGCATCGTCTCCGGGGTCTGGCCGAGCATCTGGGCCATGGTGGCATTGCAGTTCACCACCTGACCCGACATGTTGACGGTGCCGATACCGACAAGGGCGCCGTCGAAAACCGCCTCGAACCGGGCTTCCGACAACGCCCGGCGGTTTTCAGCTTCCTGGGCGGCGGCGAGTACCGCGGCCAGCGTGGCCTCCTGCTCGGCCAGCGCGGCGGCCCGCAACGCCGCGGTGAAGCCCGCCGCGAAGTCGGCGGCAAGGCCGATCGCCCGGTCGCGGATCTGCGGCAGGGCGGGGTCGGCCGGGCCGTCGGCGGCGATCTCGACCAGATCGGCGCAGATCACCGGCACCGAACGGCTGACCGCCGACGGATCACGATAGTTGGCGGCGACCAGCATCCGCGCGGCGCGGCGCGCGATATCGGGATCCTCCCCGCCACGCGCCGCGTCGATCAGACCGGTGCACAGGGCGGCCAGCATCTCTTCGATCTGGGAGCGGTTGAGGGTAGGAGCTACAACGCCGTCGAGGGCATCTGCCCAACGCTGCGCCAGCTCCCACGACCTCACTGCTTCATCCACCTGTCATTTGTCTATCGCACCGCCATGTCAGGCGGCTTACACTTTGATCGCGACTCCGCCCATACCGAGCGAACGGCCTGGCTTCTCGTGCTGATCACGCTCGGATTCGGGGCGCCACAGCGGCAGCTCGACGACGCCGGGCTCGACCGAATCCCATCCCTCGAACAAGGCGACGATCTCATCCTTGGTCCGGAAATGAATACCGACCTTGGTTTGGTTCACCGAGTGCGTTCCAAGTTTACCGGCGTCATCGGGCCGAAGCTCGGACGTGAGATGTGAAATGGCTATGAAACTACCCGGCGCCACCACTTCGCGCAGCGCGGACACCTTGCCGACCGGATCGTCGATATCGGGCACCAGATGCAGCACCGCGATCAGCAGCAATCCCACCGGCTGCTCGAAATCGATCAGCCCGGTCTCGCGTACCGCGGCGACCAAGTTATCGGATTTGCGTAGGTCTGCCTCGATCGCACCCGCGCGCTCGTTGCCCTGCAAGATGGTTCGCGAATGGGCGACCGCCACCGGGTCGATATCGACATAGAGCACCCGCGCCTCCGGGTCGAGCTCGTGCACGATCTCGTGCACATTGCCCGCGGTGGGGATGCCCGACCCGATGTCGAGGAACTGCCTGATCCCCGAGTCGAGCATGAAACGGACAGCACGACGCAGGAAGGCACGATTGCTCAGCGCCAACCGTGGCAGATCGGGCACGAGCTTGATCGCCAGCTCAGCAGCGTCGCGGTCGACCGCAAAGTTGTGCGAGCCGCCGAGCAAAGCGTCGTACATCCGAGCCGGACTCGGATGCTGCATATCGACACCTTCGGGCGCCCATACCGGCCGATCCATCGAATTCCCCTGTCTGCCATTACCGCCCTGCGCCACCGCAACCCGCGATGACGCCACACGCATCGTAAACGGCGGCACCGACATCGGCGCGGCTATCAATTAGCGAGGGTCATGTACTCAGCTAACGGTGCCGTAGGGCTGGGCACCATGAACAGTCCGGTCCCGATCGCATGTCTACTTCTCTGTGCCGTAAGGCTGGGCCCATAGGGGCGCTACGTCCGGTGTCATGGTGGCAACTACCGGGATGCCTGCGGCCAGGAAATTGTCCAGGGCCCGGCGCATGTGGTCGGCGGAGGTGATGAGGACCGCTTTGGTCACGCCGAGCGCTTCCATCATGCGCGCCGAGAACTCGGCATTCTGCACAGTGGAACCGGCTTCGGTTTCCGCGTGCAGCCGCTGCCTGGCGACACCGCGAATATTGAGCCAGTCGGCCATCACCTGCGCCTCGGTGACACCGTTACGCGGATTGCCGCCGGTCACGATAACCGGGGAAGCCGGTGACATATAGGCCTGAATCAGCGCCGCGTGCAGGCGATTACCCAGTTCGGGCCGCATCGTGCCATCCGGCAGCAGACCGTACCCGAGCACCACGATCGCGGTCTCGGGGCCGTAGGTGGCGGGCAGCTCGATCCCGGCGAGGCCGGCGACCGAACCGACCGCGCCGACCAGCGGGTCAGCAGCGGGCGCCGCGGTGGCGGGTGGAGCGGTCGCTACCGCGCCGATCAATGCGGCAGGCAGCACGAGGGCTGCCGCACAACGGCGCAGTGTCTGGTGAGTGAAGAGCCAGTCCATGGTGACCTCCCGAAGCGACGTCGGATCATCGTCGCGCACCGAGGCGCCCGGCACGCCGGTTTCTGAAATGTTTACGCTTCGCTTCAGGTCGGCCCCGACTGCTGCGGGCGAGCTGCCAGGGCACCCGCGAAATCAGTTGTCGCGGAACGCAAAAGGCCCTCCAACCATGGCTGGAGGGCCTTCGCAAGTGGTCTGACACGCCTCGGGCTGAGAGGTAACCAGGTCAGAAAGGCTGGCCGGAGAGCAGCCCGAGCAGCATGATCGGGAGGGCCACCGCCGTGAACAACGCGGAGCGGACCGGATCGCCGGCCAGGTAGCCGTCGCGCAGCCAGGCCAAAGCATCGCTAGAACCCATGAGCATCCCCTTTTTCGAATGGTTGGACATCGGACATCCAATGAATCGCGGCCAGTCGACGAGACGTTAACAAGAGTCACGACTTCGAGGGAACGCAAAAAGGCCCTCCAACCGAAGTTGGAGGGCCTTTCGCAAAGATGTTCCGGCAGTGTCCTACTCTCCCACACCCTGTCGAGTGCAGTAC
>NZ_JBHXNK010000032.1:0-80190 GCF_042719755.1 Nocardia sp. NPDC058519
CAACTCGCTATGACAAGCTGGCCTGCACTTACCGGGCCGGGTTCGTCATGGCCCTCACGGTCGAATGGCTGAAGCTATTGGGAGACATGACCTAGTCGCGACCGGGGTCAACGCCGAGGGCTACCGCGAGATCCTCGGCCTGCAGGTCACCAGTGGTGAAGACAGTGCCGGCTGGTTGGCGTTCTCCCGCGACCAAGTCGCCCGGGGTTGGTCCGGGTCAAGCTGGTCACCTCCGATGCCCACGCCCGGCTGGTCGCCGCGGTCGGCGCAACCCTGCCCGGCGCGTCCTGGCAACGCTGCAGAACCCACTACACCGTCAATCTGATGTCGATCACTCCGAAAACATCATGGCGCTGGGTCCGGACCCTGCTGCACTCGGTATTCGACCAAGCAGACCCGGAATCAGTTACCGCTCAATATGATCGGATGCTCGACGCCCTGACCGAGAAACTTCCGAAAGTCGCCGCTCATCTGGACGCGGTCCGCGCGGGCCTGCTCGCGTTCACCAGCTTCCCGAAACAGATCTGGCGTCAGATCTGGTCGAACAACCCCCAGGAACGGCTGAACAAGAAATCCGGCGGCGCACCGACGTGGTCGGGATCTTCCCCGACCGGACTGCGATCATCCGCTTGGTCGGCGCGGTGTTGGCCGAACAACACGACGAATGGATCGAAGGCCGCCGCTACCTCGGCCTCGACGTCCTCGCCCGTTCCCGCAACCTCGCCGAACCCACCGACGAACAGGAGGACCCCGCAGCACTGACAGCCTGACCGACTACGGTCACGCGGCGGTCACCTCGATACACCACGCATTTGGACTTGACCAAGCGATGATGAGAGTGCGCGCACAGCAACTGCTTTCGACGATCAGGTGTAGGAACCACGATCATCTCGGGGTTGTCGCTGTGCCCGCGCTAACGACACACCCCTGAATCCGCAGGTCCATACCCTCTTCTCCCGACTTTGACGCGGCCCTGGCCGAACCACGAGCCTCGTCAGCTATCGCTAGGCTGGGTCAAAGTTTTCGAACCATGACGTAAGCTCGACAAGTGTCGGCCAACACTGAGCCTCGGAGGGGTGCAGAAGGTTCAAGCCCGTATTCGACGGGAGGTGGCGGCACGGTCTTGGAACATAGTTACGGCGCGCTGCTGCTGTCTCATCTCCTTACTGCGGAGCCTTTGCCGGAGCTTGGCGATGACGTAACCCCAAACGAAATCGCCTTCCAGGCGAGCAGCTTCAGCGCCGTGGATGACCTCGTACTAAGTGGATTTTCATCGATCGGCACGAAGCGACGGGTATCGATCGGAGTCCGTAGGGATCCGAAATTCGTACCCAGTGACCGGGCATCCAGAGACTTGATCAGCTCGTACGTTCGGGTGGTGCACGACCATCCCGAGGAAGTCGCCAACGGCGACTGGCGGCTCGCCCTTGTCGTTGCAAGCCCTAACTCACATGTACGGCAGCTACGCGAACTGGCTGGCATCGCAAGGGACACGAAGAGCAATGAACAGTTCCGTAATGAAGTTACTCGTTCCGGCCGAACGACCCAGTCAGTCCGGGAGCGATTGCAGCACTTCGATCGCGTCATTGTTTTGGCGATCTCAAGCACTGTTATCAACACGAATCGAGTGCCACCCCAGGAGTGGACTTGGCGAGTCCTAAGAGTGTTGCGTCTACGGGAGGTGAGGCTCGAAGGGGTAGATCAGACCGACAGAACAGCAGCTGTTGGCCGACTCATGAGTGTCGTTCAACCGGGAACCGCCGCAGTCGCGGACCAGCTTCTCAGCCGGCTCTACGAGCTGGTCGGCCGGTACGCTCCTGCGGCAGCAACCAAGACGGTTGATTCACTGACGCAGGACCTCAACGGCTTTCCTCTTTCGGACCGACCCAGGCAAGAGAGCGCCCCTGATAATCAGGACCTGATGAGGGAGCGTCGTCCCATGGTGCGGTCCGACTATCTGTCCCAGGTGCGGCGCATCGCCCCGCGACGGCTCCTTGGACGCGAAAAGGAGTTGGAAGAGCTGGCACATTTCTGTGCTAGTCCAGAATCGGATTCGTATATCTGGTGGCGCGCAGAGGCATGGGCTGGAAAATCAGCGTTGCTGGCAACTTTTGTACTGTCCCCCCCTTCCGGCGTTCGGGTGCTGTCATTTTTTATTACGGCACGCCTGGCAGGAAATGCAGACAGGACCGCGTTTGGTGAGGTCACCCTAGAGCAGGTGTTGGAGCTTCTGGGTGAGCCATTACCGACACTACTCACGGATGCTACACGCGAAGCGCATCTTCTAGGCGCTTTCGAGCGCGCATCTGAAGCCTGTCGACGCAGAGGCGAAATTCTTGTACTTGTAGTGGACGGGCTGGATGAGGACCAGGGAGTCAGTTCAGCACTGGACACTTATAGTATAGCTGCGATGTTACCGCGCAATCCACCAGCTGGAATGCGTATAGTCGTAGCAGGCCGCCCTAACCCCCGAATTCCCGAAGATGTTCCTGACGACCACCCTCTACGCTGGCCCAGCATAACGCGGCCGCTCGTGGCTTCACCACACGCGGAGGTAGTTCGTTCCGACGCCCAACGCGAGCTGAAGAGGCTTCTAAAGGCTAGTCCAGTCGAGAAGGACTTGCTGGGCCTACTAACCGCTTCCGGAGGAGGCCTTTCCGAAGCGGATCTAGCGGAACTCACAGGGTTGACTGAGTGGGAAATTGAGGACCACCTCGGAACAGTATCTGCACGTACATTTTCTCCACGCGCTGGACGCTGGCGGCAGCAGATAGCGGTCTATGTCCTGTGTCACGAAGAGATTCAGCAGCAAGCGGCGCGATTCCTTGGCCAGGATCAACTGGCAATGTACCGTGATCGGATACATTCCTGGGTCGATAGATATCGAGCCAACAAATGGCCGGCAGAGACGCCTGAGTATGCGCTCCGGGGATACTTTAAGCTCTTGCAAACCGAGGTCGATATTATCCAAATGCTGAGTTGTGCGACGGACCCCAACCGGCACCTCCGCATGTTGGATATCACCGGTGGCGACAGCGTCGCCCTCGCCGAGATCGTGGCGACACAAGAATCCATTTCCAATCAATCCGTTCCAGATCTTGTAGCGCTGAGTCGCCTCTCCGTCCACCGGATCAGACTAATCCAGAGAAACAACCACATCCCTACCCACCTCGCGGTCGTTTGGGCGCAATTGGACAGATTCGATCGCGCCGAAGCTACAGCCCGATCCATCCCCGTATCCGAAAAACAGGTCAAGGCCCTCGCATCTTTAGCTCGGCACATGGCGACAGTCGGCGATTTGCGGCGCGCTCACATCTTGGCAGAGCAGGCCGAGAGTCTCCTTGCCAGGATTGTCGACATGCATACCGAAGCACACGGGTATGCGAATGTCGCCCGCGCCTTCGCTAGTGCAGGAGACACGCGTCGTGCGCGGCGGTTGGTAGTCAGTGCGATGGATATAGCACGGGCACAGGTGGATGGAGTACAGCGAGAGCGTGCACTCGTCTCTGTCGCGCGCGCCACCGCGGCCGCAGGGGAAATCGAGCGAGCTGTCAGCCTCGCAAATTCTCTTACGCACTGGTCCGAGAAAGCTCAAGCCCTAGGGGCAGTGGCAAATGAAGCATCAAATTCCGGCGATTGGAAAAAAGGCAGAGGTATCGCCCGCACGATTACTCCGAGGGGTGATCGAGCGCAAGCGCTCGCAGTGGTTGCTCGGGCGGCAATGACCACAGGGGCCTCCCACGCCGCAACGGTCATCGCAGAAGAGGCTGAGGACGTAGCGATGGCTATCAAGAATCCTGGACGTAGGGCCTGGATTCTGGCCGCTGTTGCACATGAAGCAGCAAATTCTGACGAGAATGCAAGGGCAAGAAAGATCTTGCGCGAGGCCAAGCTGTCGGCCCGCCAGATAACACACGGGGCCACCAGAGATGATGCTCTTCTCGCGATAGCCCGTGGCATGGCGCAGTCCGGCGATTCAGAACCAGCGGTTGCTTTCGCCCGAAAGTTGACCAATCGGTCGAGGCGGGCGAAGGCACTGGCTGTCGTCGCTTCTAGCATTGCCACAAACGGCGACTTACATCGTGCCGAAATGATTGCCACCGAGGCAGAGTCCATCGCCAGGTCTACGAGCATCCTATACTTCAGCGGCAGCGAGGTCGCCATGCTTGTGCAGGCCATGGTTTCGATCGGAGACCTCGACGGAGCGGAGGTGATGGCCCGAACAATATCGGAAATACCACGAAGGAACAGCACATTAACGGTTATCGCCGAGGCCATTGCAGTACACGGTGACATGACTCGAGCCGAAGAAATCGCAGCCTCGATTACCGATGTTCCCCAGCGATCGAAGGCGCTTATACTGCTAGTTAAGGCGGGATTCTCTCGCGGCGAAACCGATGTCGCCGAAAGAATTGCAAATTCAATCGAAACACCCAAGGTTCGCATCAAAGCAATGGCATTGCTGCGGCAGAACCGGGGCGAGACCGGTGACGCGAATTTCGAACGCCTAAAGAACAACACATCTCCCCACGGTCATTCATTCGAGGACAGGCCAGTCGATTCGCATAGTTCCAATACGAACCGCGTTGAACTGTTAGATCTAAAATCTCCCGCTGAGCTGTACAGGCAGGCCACTGGCCTGACCGACCGCGCCTGCGCAGCTGCCGTAAATGGCGACATGCTGGGAGCATGGTCAGCGGTCGAAGCGATTATTGTCCCAGTACTCAAAGCGAGAGCTCTACTGTCCATATCGACAGCATTGGTGCAAGCAGAAGACCCGCAAGGCGCTCTTGAGTACGCCAATATTGCACTTAACCAAACAAATTCGCTATCCAGCGCATTGAATCGAGACCAGACGATTATTGAGATCGCACAACATTTTGTTGCACTGAAAGAATTTCGTCATGCTGAGCGACTCATCGGCTCCATTGTAAGTCCGCCGCTTCGCCAACGGGGATACGGAGCTATTGCCCAATCAGTAGCAGGTGGCGGCGAGTTCGCTCTAGCGGAGCAAGTCGCTCGAAGGGTCTCCGATGCCCCCAGAAGAGCCAAAACCCTGGCTTCCATCGCGAATATTGCGGCGGAATGCGGATTCATAGCCGAGTCAGAGCGGGTAATCCATTCAATCGCGGATCCGATCGTGCGAGCACGCTCCCTGGGCGAGCTTGCTCAGATATGCGCAAAAATTGGCGATTCTGAACGTGCCGAGAAACTTGCCGCCACCATTACTGATCCGGGTGAACGCGCAAAGACCTTGGCCGCACTTGCTCTGGGCATCGAAATTGACAGGGCCGCAGCAGTCCTCGCGCAAGCACTATCGCTTGGCCACTGGGGGAGCTGTTTACCAGCGCTGGTCCGTATCGAACCGGAGGCGGTGAGAGCGGTGCGTGACGAGTTCCGACTTATTCATGATCAATAGAACGACAGGCGTTCAATGGTTCATGGTTGGTAAATGCCGCATTCTCGGTATTGGTCCCGTCCGGAATAAGACGACATTCTCATTGCCCACCGCCTCACCGTGCGAGTACTTCTCGACACGCCCGCCCCCCGCACGGTTTGATCATTTCCGCCGACAGCCACGCGCTCCACGACCCCAAACCCGTATGTCCAGCCCAATCCGGACTTCACAGAAGTCGGAAGCGTTGACCCCGCTCACGCGGGGATGTTCACCAAACCTGCCGTGCCTCGGTAACCTGCGTCGGAAGACGTTTCCACTGCGACCGAGGAGCCTCGTCTGTCCACCCTTGAACACACTGTATAGCGGCACCGACCTGGATTACGGAAAACGTTGCTGCGGCAATTGAGCCTTTTTCATCCTGAAGTCGAACATCGCTGCCGTACTGCGTGATTGAGCCGACCCGACCCCTGAATCGGCGAAGCCCCTGGTAGAGAGTCGATTACCACGCCAACTCGCACCAACCAGGGGCTTCCATGCTGTTCTACCGTGCCGCGCTGCCATTGTCACCCTCGACCTTGCACTACGTCGCCGCGATCATCCGCGGGCACCTCCGCGAGATCGGATCACGCTGGCGCGCACTCGATCCAGGCCAGCAAGCCATGCTCGTGCTGGTCTACCTGAGCAAAGGCGAACCGTTCACCGACCTCGGGGCCGGCTTCGAGGTATCCGCGAGCACCACATGACGCTAAGTCGAGGAAACCGCAGCCCTGCTCGCCGAACAGGCACCCTCGCTCAAGACCGCGTTACGGAAGGCGAAAGCCGCTGGTCATAGCTATCTGATCCTGCGACGGCACCGTCATCGCGATCGACCGGCTCGCTGCGGATCGCCCGTTCTATTCGGGCAAGCACCGGTTCAACGGGATGAACGTGCAGGTCGTGGCCACACCCGCCGGTGAGATCGTGTGGCTCTCACCAGCGTTGCCGGGCAGTGTCCACGACAGCAAAGCCGCGTGGATCTTTCGTATCGTCTACGAACTGGTCACGGGCGGCTGGATCGCGCTGGCGGACAAGGGCTATCAGGACGTCGAGGGTGTCCTCACCCCGTACAAAGGGCGCGGTAAACCTGTGTCGCAGAAGCAGGCCAACCGGGCTAACGCGCGGCTACGCGGTCGTGGTGAGCGGGCGTTCGCGCAGCTGAAGACGTGGAAGGTGTTGCGGAAGTTGCGGTGCTGCCCGGACAAGACCACGAGGCTCGTCAAGGCAATCGGGGTATTGCAGGACCGCGAGCTCGCCGCCTCGGCAGGATGAAAAAGGCTCCATCTAGGGCGCGCCTAGGGTTCGTGCGCTGCTTCCTCGCGTTGCGCCCGGCGGTAATAGTCGGGCGCCGGTGTCGGTTTTCGAGGAACCACTCTTTTCCAAGAGTCCCAGAGGGCAGTGCTGATCGGGTTTCGTCTTGAAGGAAGCCCCTTTACTGCGCGGTCAAGCGCCGGTGGGGTCGGGTCCGCGAACGTTAGTGCTTCGAGCACCTTGCGGCCAGCACCGGGCTCCGCGGCGAGGATTGGGCAGATCCGCTCGATGTCATGGGCACTGATCGTCGAACTTTCAACTTCGTTCGCACTGAACATGTCTCGGTACAGGAAGGTATCGATATTATGAACGGGCTCCAAAGTGACTACCAGGCCCCGGATCTCGCGGTCGGCGGGAATATGGGCGAGTTCAGGAGCTTCGCCGATCAGGGCAGCGGTTCTGTCGATTTGGTTCCGCGCGTGCTGAACCTTGGCTACTAGGTTGCTGAGGCCGGATTCCGTTCCAGCGCGGGCGTCATCTTTGGGGCGGAAACCCTTGGTCTCGATGAGCACCACCACCTCATCGAAGACGAGGAAGTAGTCGATCGTCTTGTTTTGTCCTCTGTTGTACGCGACCTCTGGGTAGACCACGGCGCCGGCACTCTCCAGGAACGCGAGGTGTCGACCGGCGTAGCGCTCGAACGAGTCACCCAGCGCACGAGAGAAGTCTTCGCCGAAGTGCTCCATGCCCGTGTAGAAGAGCCCGAGTGGGGTGATCTTCTGGACCAGGTAGTTGTACACAGGCAAGAGGTAACCGCCCTTTCCGTCCTTGACCAGAGGATTTCCCAGCAAGGGATTGTAGGACCAATTTTTGGCCTCGGCCTGTTCATGGGTACGCGCAACGGATTGAAGCGACGGCAGGTCGGCAGCCAGGTTGCGCTCGATCACCGACCGGACAGTGTCGAGGTCCAGTCCCGCGAAGAACCCCATCTGGTGAGCCTCGTGGATGTGGCTGGGCGTCAGATGACCGCCGTAGGTGTTGGTGAGTGAGGTGAGTTGAAAGACGATGGTCATGAACTCAGAGAGTGTCGCCCCGAGTGCGGCACACCAGTCAGCATCCGTCGGAATCCCACGAACGGCCGGATCGACATCGATCAGCAGCCCGATGGTCCGAGCGATGTTCTCGAAGTCCGAGTACTGGAACAAGGCCTGCTGGTACATGATGCGAGCGAACATGCGCGTCAACCCTGGATCAGAGAGGATCCCGGTCTCCGGCACATCACAGTGGTCGAGTTCGATCGCCATGACGCACAACGCGAACAACTCGTTGTCTGTCAGCGGGCGATCTACCACTCGGCCTCGTCGACGTCCAGCTTCCACGATCGCGACTCGGGCGACCGCCGCGAGGGTGAACTGACGAACGGGACCGGTCTCACTCCACCGGCGGGAGGCCAGACCGAAGTCCGCGCGTTGCAGCTCTGCGCTGGTAGAGGTGATCATGTCCAAGACACGGCTGACATCGAATCGTCGAACCGCCTGCGCAAACTTTCGATACGGGATCCGCCTCGTGGACATCAGCACACGCTACCGATCTGAACTGAGACAGCACCACCCGATTTGTCCCTCAGCTCCCTTCACGGCAAGACCACCAAGCCCCAGCCGACGAACGATCGCGCGGATCACCATTCCCACCGTGCACTGCGCGACCGGCGGATCTCCGCCCAATCCTCTACGTTCAGCACCTCATGATCATTCACGGGATGGGCCAGCATTCACCCGGAATCAGACGGTCAGTCTTCCGACGGAAGCGACATCATCGAACAGAATTCAGAATCAAATCGGGGGTAAGCGGGGGCCGGACACGAAAACAGGTCAAGCCCGGTCTATGACCGGGCCTGACCTGCCATTTAAGTGGAGCTAAGGGGACTCGAACCCCTGACCCCCACACTGCCAGTGTGGTGCGCTACCAGCTGCGCCATAGCCCCGTGTTCAGTTGTTCAGCTGCTCTCGCTGCTGCCTGAATGAAGTTACACCATGCGTCTGAGAGACAACAAATCGGCTGGTAGATGGCGAAAATGTGGGGTGGGGGCGGGGACTTCGGGGGCACGTGAGGCGGGACGGATCGGCTGGTCAGGGGTAGAATGTGCCGAACCTCACGCGGGGGCTCATGGGGCCAGGTTCACTACCCAGTTCTCGTCTTGCCAGTTGATCTTGGTGGTGCCGTCGTAGATCGAGGGGGTGGCGGCCTTGTTGCCGGTGCGGGCGTCGAGGTCGGCGAGGTTTTTCGCGGCGGCGGTCTTGGCGGCATCGGATCGGGTGCCGTTGTTGATGCAGGCGGCGACGGATTCGGGGGCGCCGGATTCGGTGGCGATGGTGGCGAGGGCGGGGTTGCTCAGGTCGGAGCCGCCTTCGGCGGGCTGCCGCTTCGTGAACAGCGTCTCGTGGAACTTGCTGTAGGTGGGGCCCGAACCCGATTGGGCGACACAGAGATTCGCGGCGATCGCGCGGGTGGAGTAGTCCTTGCTCCTGGACTGGGGGTCGAGGAAGCTGACGAGGTGGTAGTTCACCGCGAGCTTGCCTTCGTCGATCTTCTGGGCGAGTTCCTGGCCGAAGCTGGTTTCCATCGTGCCGCAGGCGGGGCAGATGGGGTCCTCGAAGATCTCGACGGTCTCGATGGCGTCGGGGCGGCCGAGGCGGATGACGCCCTCGGGGGTGGCGCTGACCTGCACGGCGGCCTCGCGGACGGGGCCGTAGCCCTCGTTGCGGACGGCGGGCGGCGGTTCGGCGCTCCACTTGTAGGCAGCGAACACCATCAACCCGATGAGGACGACCGCCACCGCGGCCAGCGCGTAGGTGGTGTTGCTGGAAACGGGGCGCGGATTGTGCGAAGAACCGGCTGTGCTCACCCGTCCACTCTGCCTCGAGTCGCCGCCGGCTCGCCGCCCGGGCAGGCCGAAATGGCGCTGACCTGCTACTGGGGCTTGTGGTAGTCGCTGGGTCGACCCGCGGGAACCATGCCGTCACGCACCACCGGCAACCCGTCGGGGCTGCCATCGCAGCTGCATTGCGGGTCGATGCCGTCACCCGCGTGATCGGGGTGCTCGGGATCTTCGGGATGGATGATCTGCGAGGGCTCGGGAGTCACCAGCCACAGCGCGGCCGACACCGCGAGCACCGCGCCGGTGACCGCCATGCCCACCCCGAACGAGGTGCGCTCGGCCAGCCAGCCGATGACGATCGGGCCGAGCACGGTGCCGAAATCGGCCGCCATCTGGAACGCGGCAAGCACCGGGCCGCCGCGAGCACGCGAACCGATCACATCGGCCAGTGCGGCCTGCTGCACGGGGCTGAACATCCCCGAACCGAGGCCAGCGATAAACGACGCGATCAGGAACCACAGCAGGTTCGGCGCGAAGCCGAGCGCACCGGTCCCGAGCGCACAGATGACCGACCCGGCGATCAGGAACGGCTTGCGCCCGAACCGGTCGGAGAGCCGACCGGACAGGAACAGCACTGCCGCGTTGCCCGCGGCGAACACCGTCAAAGCCACGCCCGCCATGCCGATTTCCTGGTGCAGGGTCTCGACGACCAGCAGGGGCACGAACGCCATCCGCACACCGAATACCGCGATGCCACCCGCGAAACTCGACAGCAGCACCGCGCGGTAGGCGGGTTCGGCCCACCCCTGACGGAAGGTGAATTCGATCGGCTGCACACCGTTCTCGGGTGTGAGCACCGGCGATTCACGCAACCCGGCGAACACGATCACACACACCACCAGCAGCGCGGCCATGTAGATGAGGAACGGCGCACGCAGCCCGAACCCGGCCAAACTACTTCCGACCAGCGGACCGAGCAGCGACCCGATCAGAAAACTCGTCGAGTAGACGCCGGAGATCCGGCCACGCGCCGCGGGCGGTGACACCCGGATGATCAGCGCCATCGACGACACCGTGAACATCGTCGACCCGATACCGCCCAGCGAACGCAGCACCAGCAGTTGCCAATACGTCTGCGCCAGCGCGCACGCACCGGTCGACAGGGCGACGATCGCGATGCCGGCCAGATACACCCGCCGCTCGCCCAGCTTCTGCACGAGCCGCCCGCTGGCGGGCGCGAACAGCAACCGCATCAACGCGAACGCGCTCACGATCGCCGAGGCGGCCGCGATGCCGACCCCGAATTCACGCGCGTACTGCGGCAACACGGGTGCGACGAGACCGAACCCGAGCGCGATCACGAAAGCGGCCGCGATCAGGACCCAGATCTCGGCGGGTAGCCGGACTTTGGCCGGAGCGCTCACTCGATCAGCGCCTGGTTCACCATCTCCTCGGCCGCAGCCTGCACCTGGGTGAGATGTTCAGGACCGAGGAACGACTCGGCGTAGATCTTGTATTTGTCCTCGGTGCCCGAGGGACGTGCGGCGAACCAGGCGTTCTCCGTGGTGACCTTCAGCCCGCCCAGCGGCGCTCCGTTGCCGCGCGCGGTGGTGAGGATGCCGGTGATCTCCTCGCCCGCGATCTCGGTGCCGGTGACGGCATCGGGAGTCAGGCGCGCGAGTTTGGCCTTCTGTTCACCGGTGGCGGGGGCGTCGATGCGCGCATAGGCGGGGCTGCCGTACTGGCGTTCGAGTTCGCCGTACCTGGCCGACGGGGTCTGGCCGGTGACGGCGGCGATCTCGGCGGCGAGCAGCGCGAGGAGGATGCCGTCCTTGTCGGTGGTCCACACGGTGCCGTCCATCCGCAGGAACGACGCGCCCGCGCTCTCCTCACCGCCGAAAGCCAAACTGCCACTGAACAATCCGGGCACGAACCACTTGAACCCGACCGGCACCTCGTGCACATCCCGCCCGAGCACGCCGACCACGCGGTCGACCATGGACGAGGTGACGACCGTCTTGCCGATCTTGGTGAGCGCGTCCCACCACATCCGATTCGCCACGAGGTATTCGATCGCGACGGCCAGGAAGTGATTGGGGTTCATCAGGCCACCGTCGGGGGTGACGATGCCGTGCCGGTCGGCGTCGGCGTCGTTGCCGGTGGAGATGTCGTAGTCGTCCTTGATCCCGACCAGGGCCGCCATGGCGTGGCGTGAGGACGGATCCATCCGGATCTGGCCGTCGCTGTCGAGGGTCATGAAACGCCAGGTGGGGTCGACGAACGGGTTCACCACCTCGAGCTCGAGATCGAAGCGCTGCCCGATCTCCTCCCAGTAGTCCACGCTCGCGCCGCCCATCGGGTCGGCGCCCATCCGGATGCCCGCGCCGCGAATCGCGTCCAGGTTCAACGCGTTCGGCAGATCGGCGACGTATTGGTCGAGGTAGTCGTAGCGCTGCACGTGGGAGTTCATCGCCTGATCGAGCGAGACCCGTTTGACCCCGGCCAGGCCGCCGCGCAGCAGTTCGTTGGCGCGGGCGGCGATGGCGTCGGTGGCCTTGGTGTCGGCGGGGCCGCCGTGTGGTGGGTTGTATTTGAAGCCGCCGTCGCGCGGTGGGTTGTGCGAGGGGGTGACCACGATGCCGTCGGCCTGGTGCTTGGTGCCGCCGCGATTGTGGTTCAAGACGGCATGACTCAGCGCGGGTGTGGGGGTGTAGCGGCCACGGGCGTCGATCACGGCCGTGACGTCGTTGCCCGCCAGGACCTCGAGTGCGGTGGTCCAGGCCGGTTCGGACAGTGCATGGGTATCGCGCGCGAGGTAGACCGGGCCGGTGATGTCACGGGTGGCGCGGTATTCGACGATCGCCTGCGTCATCGCCATGATGTGGGCTTCGTTGAACGCGCCGTCCTCGCTGGACCCACGGTGCCCCGAGGTACCGAACACCACCTGCTGGCTCGGCTCGTCCGGATCGGGGACGAGGCTGTAATACGCGGTGACCAGGTGGGCGATGTCCACCAGGTCGGTCGGGCGGGCGGGCCGTCCGGCGCGATCGTGGGCCATGGTGGGTGTTCCCTTCCGTGTCGGCTGCGCGCGGCTGGTCATGAGAATCATGCGCACAACCACTGGGTCAGGGACGCGGCGGCGTAAACCGCGGCCAGGCTCGCCGCGACGCTGATCACGACATTGCCCACGGCATACACGTAGGCGCCCTCGGTTACCAGACGGATCGTCTCGTAACCGAACGTGCTGAACGTGGTCAGCGCACCACAGAAGCCGGTTGCCGCGAATGCCAGCAGCGAACTGCCCGCACTCGCGCCGATCAAACCCCCGAGCAACGCCGAACCGACAATGTTAACGGTTAGCGTCCCCCATGGCAGCCCAGTCGGAAACCGCGCCGACATCTGCCGGTCGATCAGGTACCGGGCAGGTGCGCCGAGCATGCCACCGGCCATCACCAGCGCCACCGTCATGCCACGCCTCCCTGTGTGGGAGCCGACATCTCGACCATCGGCCCACCCCCTTCCGTCGTCGAATTCATGCGAACCCCCGCCGCGCGACCCACCGGGTCGCGATCATGGCGACTGCCACGGCACCGAGTGCCGCCAGTACCGACAGACCGAGATAGGCCACCGCGGTGCCCGTCGCACCGGTGCCGATGAGTCTACGAATCTCGAGGCTATAGGTGGAGAAAGTCGTGAAGCCGCCCAGCACACCGATTCCCAGGAACGGCCGCACGAGTTTCGGTGCCTCCCACAGTTCGGTGACCACGACCATCAGCACCCCGATCGCGAAGCAGCCGAGCACATTCACCGTCAATGTCGACCACGGGAATCGGCCGGGGAGCACCGGCCACCAGTGACCCATCCCGAACCTCGCGACGGCACCGAGGCCGCCCCCTACCGAGATCGCCGCGAGGACGGCGGGATCGAGCGCCGGAGGCCGCGATGTCATGCGCTGCCCTCCCGTTGGCCGATCCGTGTGGTGGTCGTTGCTCATGGTATCGAGACCCACCGACACCAGGGCGCGCGGTGCGGTCGCGGCAAACTTTCAGCAGACCCCACCGGCGAACGACGATGGCCCGAACCGATTGTCGGTTCGGGCCATCGCGTCGCGGTTGTGCTGGATCAGTGCGCCAGCACCGGCTCGCCTTCGGCCGGAGCGGGCACGGTGTTCGGCATGAGCACCGCGATCACGATCGCACCGAGCACGAAAGTGGCCGTCGCCCACCAGAAGCTGGTGGTGTAGCTCTCGATCGCGCCCTGCGCCATGGTGAGCGGGCCCGGCTGATGCGCCGACACGTAGTCGGTCATCGCCGAGGCCGCGATGGTGCTGAGCAGCGCGGTGCCGATGGAGCCACCGACCTGCTGGCTGGTGTTGACCATCGCCGAGGCGACACCGGCGTCCTCGTGCTGCACACCGGCCGTCGAGCCCTGGAACGCGACCGACATCGCACCACCGAGGCCGAGGCCGAGCAGTACCAGCGCGGGCAGGATATGGGTGACATAGCCCGAGTCGAGACCGATCTGGGTGAGCCACAGCATGCCCGCGGCGGCGATCAGGAAGCCACCGCTGATGACGATCTTGGGGCCGACCTTCGGCAGCAGCAGCGACGGCGCGGTGGTCGAGGAGACCACCATGCCCGCCACCATCGGCAGGAACGCCAGACCGGTCACGATCGGCGTGTACGCCAGGGTCAGCTGCATGTAGAAGGTGAGGAACAGGAAGATCGCGAACATGCCGATGCCCATGACGAACACGGTCAGGTACGACGCGCCACGGGTGCGGTCGGCGACGATGCGCAACGGCAGCAACGGATGCGCGACCTTGGTCTCGATCCACACGAAGGCCGCGAGCAGCACGGCGCCACCGATCAGGAAGGCCAGCGTGGTCGGGTCGCTCCAGCCGTTGGACTCGGCGTGGGAGAAGCCGTAGACGATGCCGAACAGCGCGGCGGTGACGGTGACGGTGCCGTACCAGTCGAGCTTGGGGCGCGAGGTCGAAGTGTGCTTGGCCAGCAGCAGCACAGCGCCGACGAGCGCGACGGCGGCGAAGATCAGGTTGACGTACATCGCCCAGCGCCACGACGCCCATTCGGTGAGCACGCCACCGAGCAGCAGACCGATCGCGCCACCGGCACCGGCCACGGCACCGAAGATGCCGAACGCCTTGGACCGTTCACCGGGTTCGGTGAAGGTGACCGTGAGCAGCGACAGCGCGGCGGGGGCGAGCAACGCACCGAACACACCCTGGCCGACCCGGGCCGCGACGAGCATCTCGAAGCTGGTGGCCGCACCGCCGATGGCCGAGGCCACCGCGAAGCCGATCAGCCCGACGATGAAGGTGTTGCGGCGACCGAACAGGTCGCTGAGCCTGCCGCCGAGCAGCAGGAGGCTGCCGAAGGCGAGGGCGTAGCCGGTGATGACCCACTGCCGGTCACCGTCGCCGAAGCCGAGGTCTGCCTGAGCCGCAGGCAGTGCGATATTGACGATCGTCGCATCGAGCACGACCATCAGCTGGGCGATGCCGAGTACGGCAAGCACCCACCAGCGCAGGGCGTGCGAGCCGCGGCGACCGGTATCCGCGGGGCTCTCGAGCCCGGTGTCGAGTGTGGTGGTCATAACTCCCCTAGTAGGTCTGCGGGTGGTTTCTGGTGGCATAATCGGAGATACCGCCTCCGCTTCATTCGAAGCTACCAGAGTAACGGAGAAACGACCTCCACTTAATCCCTGGATTGATAGGATGTACTTGTGAATCACGCCACGACGACTGCCACACCACCCCGCAGACTGCGCGCCGACGCCGCGCGCAATCAGCAACGCATCGTCGCGGCCGCCCGTGAGCTATTCGCCGATCACGGCCTCGAGATCACCCTCGACGACGTCGCCGAGCGCGCCGGAGTCGGCGTCGGCACGGTGTACCGGCGCTTCGCGAACAAGAAGGAACTCATCGCCGAGGTCTTCGACCAGCATGTGAAGGACTTCGCCGACGCGGCCGACGCGGCCATGAGCAACCCGGACGCCTGGCTCGCGCTCGTCGAGTTCTTCGAGAGTGCGTGCAAACACCTGGCGACCAACCGCGGTTTCGGCGAGGTGATGCTCGAACTCGAGGAAGATCCGGCCCGTTTCGCCGAGTTGCGCGACCGGATCCAACCGGCGGTCGCGGGCATCATCGATCGTGCGCGCGTGGCGGGCGCGGTGGACGCCGACGTCGCCACCTCCGACTTCTTCGCGCTGATCCACATGGTCAATTCCATCGCCGAGTTCGCCGGTCCGGTGAATTCCGAAGTGTGGCAACGGTATATGGCCATCGCGCTCAACGGCGTCCGCACCGACGCGGTGCCGCGCAGGCCACTGCTGGTCGCGCCGATGACCAACGAGGAGGTCGAGCAGGCCAAGGCCGCCGGCTGCCTCGGCCGCCGCCGCTGAGCCGAAACCTGTCCATCGAGTAGCGCGCGTCACAGCGCATCCTCTACTGTTGGACACATGACCAAGAGCACCTGGGTGAACTGGGCAGGCGAGCAGCGCTGCGCACCCGCCGTCGTCGCCGCGCCGCGTGACGTCGAGGAACTGGCCGCGATCGTGACGGATGCGGCCGCCGCGGGGCGGACGGTACGCGTCGCCGGGTCGGGGCACTCGTTCACCGACGCCGTGCTCACCGACGGCACGCTGGTCGATCTCAGTGGTCTGGACAAGGTGCTCGATGTCGACGCCGACACCGGACGGGTCCGGGTGGAAGCCGGGATCTCGCTGCACGCGGCGAGCCCGCTACTGCACGGACACGGGCTGGCCTTCCCCAATCTCGGCGACATCGACACCCAGAGCCTCGCGGGCGCGACCGCCACCGCCACCCACGGCACCGGCGCCCGGCTGCGCAACATCTCCGCGGCACTGCACTCGGTGGAGGTACTTCGTGCCGACGGCACCCGGGTGGAGCTCAACGAGCAGACCGACCCCGACGGCTGGCGGGCGGCGCGGGTCAGTGTCGGCGCGCTCGGCATCGTCACCGCGGCCACCTTGCAGCTCGAGCCGTCATTCGTGCTGGAGTGCGTCGAGCGGCCGGTGCCACTGAACGACGTGCTCGCCGATATCGACGAATTCGCCGACGGCAGCGATCATTTCGAGTTCTTCGCGTTCCCGCACAGCGAGACGGCGATGACCAAGTCCATCGATCGCACGGAGTCGCCCGAAGAACCGCGCGGCAAGGTGCGCGAGTGGATCAACGACATCCTGATCGCCAACCATGTCTACGACGGCATGTGTAGGCTGGGCCGGCGAATTCCTGCCGCCATCCCCATGATTCACCGCGCGGCCACCCTGGCGGGCAGCAACAACCGGCAGGTCGACCGTTCCTACCGGGTGTTCTCCACCCCGCGGCTGGTGAAGTTCAACGAGATGGAATACGCGATCCCGCGCGCCCACGCGGCCGAGGCGATTCGCGAAATCCTGGCATTGGGAAGGCGATTCGGCACACCGATGCCGATCGAGGTGCGCTGGGTCGCGCCCGACGACGCCTTCCTGTCCCCCGCGGGTGGACGCGAGACCTGCTACATCGCGGTGCACCAGTACCAGGGCATGGTGTGGGAGCCGTACTTCCGCGCGTGTGAGGCGGTGTTCGACGCCTATGACGGCAGGCCGCACTGGGGCAAACACCACTTCCAGACCGCCGAGACGCTGCGTTCGCGCTACCCCGAATGGGACCGCTTCACCGCCGTACGACGGCGGTTCGACCCCACCGGCGTGTTCGCCAACGACTACGTGCACCGGGTGCTCGGCTCACTCGACTGACGCCGCGGCGGTGCGGACACCGCTCGGACAACAGTGTCGCCGGATCCCCCGCACCGCCCCCGCCGCAGCGCCCTGATGGAATGATGACGGGTGATATCCGAAGCGCCACAAGCACTTCGCCCCTGCGCCGAAAGGGCGACCATGGCCCACACTCCCAGCGTGTTGTTCGTCTGCGTCAGCAATGCGGGCCGATCACAGATGGCGGCGGGTTTCCTGCGCGCCATGGCCGGTGACCGGATCGAGGTGCGCACCGCGGGCAGCGAACCGGCGGCCGAGCTGAATCCCGCCGCGGTGGCGGCCATGGCCGAGATCGGGATCGATATCTCCGGCGCACGGCCGACCCCGCTCACCGATGATGCCGTCGGGCTCTCGGATGTGGTGGTCACGATGGGGTGCGGCGAGGTGTGTCCGTACTTTCCCGGAATCAGCTATCGCGACTGGGTGCTGTCGGATCCGGCCGGGCAGCCGATCGAAGTGGTTCGCGGCATTCGCGACCACCTGCAGATTCTGATCGGGAACCTGATCGCGGAACTGGTGCCGGTGCCCGCGCGCTGACGTCCGATTCGTTCAAGACCGCACCCCGCTCGGGTGCCTAGGCTGAGAATATGACTCCACAGCTCGATGTCGTGTCCGTTGTTGTTTCCGATATGGCCGCTTCGGTGGCCTTCTACCGCAGGCTGGGACTGGTTTTCCCCGACGGTGCCGAATCCGAGGGGCATGCCGAGGCCGTGCTCGGCGGTGGCCTACGGCTGGCGCTGGACACCGAGGCGACGATCGCCTCCTTCATGCCCGGCTGGCAACCGCCGACCGGTCCCGGCCGCAGCAGTCTGGCGTTTCGATGCGCCGATCCGGCCGAGGTCGACAAGCTCTACGCCGAGCTCGTCGACGCCGGCCATCACGGCGAACTCCCACCGTGGGATGCCTTCTGGGGCCAGCGTTACGCCTCGCTCGCCGACCCCGACGGGCACGGAATCGACCTCTACGCGCCGTTGCCCGCCGAATAGGCCGACCAGTCGTGGGGGTCGCGCTGGCGCTGCTGATAGCGGCCGAGCATCTCGCGGACCTCGTCGCTCACCGGGGGTTCTCCGGTGAGCCTGGTCCACAGGTGCGCGTCGTGCTCGGTGAGCGTCACCGGTCCGGTCGCGGCCACCTCCACGACGAAGGTGAACTGCCTGGTGCGGGCGCCTTCGCCGGTCAGGTAGTCGAAATCGCCGAGGTAGTCGCTGACTCCGGTGACCTCGAGCCCGGTTTCCTGCGCGACTTCGCGGCCAAGCGCTTCGTCGAGTGCCTCACCCGGCTCGACGACGCCGCTGGGCAACTCCCACCGGCCACCGAGGAAATCCTGTCGTCGGCGGCGCAGGATGAGCACACGATGATGGCGGACGACGACCGCGCCGACGACAAGCCGGCGGATTTCGTCTCGTTCTGCCTCGATACGGAGGGTGGAGTACACGGATTCGTCGATCATCGGGTCACATCCTCTCGTCGGTGTTTCGGACTGGCCTAAGCACTTGCGACGGGGCGTGCACTACTGAGCCTAAACCTTCCGTCACGCTGTGCCGAATGAGACTTTCCGGGCAGCGAGACGCCCGATCAGCGGTGTTGCAGGGCGCCTACCGAGCATCCCGCCAGGTCACGGAACTCCCGCGACAGGTGTGCCTGGTCGGCGAAGCCGTTCGTCGCGGCGATTCGCGCGGCCGGAATTCCGGTGCGAACCGCTGCCAGCGCACGTTGAAAGCGCAGAATACGAGCCAACATCTTGGGTCCGTAGCCGAAGGCGAACAGGGAGCGCCGGTGCAGCATCCGGGCCGACATACCCGTCCGATCGGCGGTCTCGGCGACCGTCGCACCGGCCGACAGCGAATCGACAACCGCGGTGAGAGCTGGATCCGCGGGGCCGTTTTCGGTGGCGAATCGCAATGCGATCGTCTCGAGCGCCGCAACGCGGTCGGGCGCGTTGTCGATGCGGTCGACGAGTTCGCGGGTGGTGCGCGACGGCGCCAGCTCGGCCAGGTCGACCCGCTGGTTCAGCAGTTCCACCGCCGGAATCCCGAGCAACGTGGGCGCGGTGCCCGGCGCGAATCTGATGCCGACGAATTCGCTCGCTCGTGCGGTCGGGGCCAGGAACGCCCGACTGTCCGGGCCCGCCACCATCAGCGTGCCCTCGGTCCAGATCAGATCCATGCAACCGTCGGGGAACACCGTGACCGGACCGGTGTGGGCGGGCATGGTTCGCGACCAGACCACCGCACGGTCCAGCCGCGATTCGCGTTCCCGGTATTCGGCCACACTTCGACGGTAGCCCTACTTACCGACAACAACCCCGTATGTCTCTACTTGGAGGGGCCCGAAGGGCCCCGACTCGAGCGCGCCAGCGCTCCAACCAACACCGTAAGATCTGACGGCACGACGTTCGCTCGGCAGAGGGGTGCCACATGCAACCGACAGCAGCAGTGCGGGGTGGACGGCCGCGGGTGGCGGGATTTCCCGGCGCCGATATAGATATCGAGCCGGACGTGTGGTCGGGGGCGCGGGTCGATGACGACCGGATCCGGGCGTTGGCCGTCGGCGCGTATTACGGGCGCAGTTGGGGTGCACAGTGCGATGACGTCGCGTTCCTGCCGGAGGAGCCCGACAGCGCGTCGACCCGGCGCGAGACCGCGATCGAAGGACTGCACGAGTCGTGGGGCGTCGACAATGCCGAGGACGCGCACGACACCGTGCGGCGGTTGCTGGCCGGGATGCACGCGCCGCTGTTCGAACTGGTCCATCCACTCGCCGTCATGGCCGCGTCCGACACCGGCCGGGTCGACCGGTCGGGGTTGGCCGACGAACATCGCGAATTCCTGCACACGCTCTCGGGTTTCCGCGGTTATCGCGGGCCTGCCGGGATCGATCGCGACTACGACGCGTGGCTGCAAGCCATCAAGCTCGGCATCACCGACAGTCTGCCGACGCCACTGCAGATCGACGCCACCGCGTGGGATCTGGCCCGGCTGGTGTTCATCGCCCGCGCGGCGTGCACGGCGGGTTATCTGACCGACGACGAGGCGTGGGAGCACATGCTGACCGGGCTGGATCGTGCGCGTCAGCACTACCGCAACTGGCGGCAGTTCGGCGACGGCTTCCTCACGGGCGCGATCTTCTGGGCGGCCACCCAGGATCTGTCGGCCGCGAAAAGCCAAGTGGCCGAACGTAGGCGGATGATCGCTGGGCTGCACCTCCGGCCGTCGAGTCCGTGGCGGCGGGTGGCCCTGCATCGGGGTGCGCCGGTGTTCAGCCCGGCATCGTCAGCATGATGCCGACGGCTTGACGGCGGAACGGGTCGTCGTCGACCATTCCCAGTTTGCGGCGTTCCACCAGCAGTTGCCATTCGCCGAAGAGGTCTGCCGAGCAGGGCATGGACTGGGCGATGGATCCGTCGACGTGCTCGATTTCGCAGGCCAGGCGGACGGCCTCGGTGATGCGGGTGAAGTCGGCCGGTTCCCAGTCGACGAAGTCCAGGTCGGTGCCTGCGCCCGAAATCCGCAGGGTCGCGACCTTTCCGGGTTCCGTCAGCACTTCGGCACCGGTGAGAACCGAGACCGGGAATTCGTACACCGCCCACGCGGAGACGAACAGCAGGCGCAGAGTCGTGATCGCGACCAGACCCGGCGCACCCTCGTGGCCGGCTTGGGCCAGTTCGAGAACGTACTCGTCGGGGCGGGCACAGCTGTGCAGGATGTCGATCTCGCGTAGGGAGTTGCCCGCGTGGCGCATTCGGCGGGCCGCCGCCGTGACATCGGGACGGTGCCGGCCGTTCGGAGCCTGAACCGCTTGCGGTGGAACGAGATTCGGGCGGGGCGGAAACACCCTGCGTAGGCCGACGAGGTCGCGTTCGACAGCTCTGATCAGCGCCTGCGCCTGCTCGCGTAGATCGGTTTCCAGGAACACCGGCACCGGATGACGATCGGTCGGCGCACCGTTGACCACGAACTGTGCCGACCGGAAGAACAGCAGCAGCGCCATCTGCCCGTCCTCGGTGGTCGCGAGCGCGATCCTGCCCAGCTCGGCCACGCCGACGTCGAGCGCGATCTCGTTGTCGGCGCGCAGCGGCGTCGTCACCAGCCGCCCGTCCGCATACCGGACCGCGACCCGCGCACCCCATACTTCGATCACCGCCACGTCCCTCCTGGCATGCCCCGCATCGGTGGATCCTACCGAGGGGTCATCGTGGGCCGGGCGATGGTGTGCGAACGTGCGCTGAGGTGGCAGGCTGTAGGTATGCCCGATGAACAGGAAGTCTCCGCCGAACAGTCCGGTGCCGCGAACGAAACTCCGGAAGAGGCGACCAAGCGGAAGTTCCGCGAGGCGCTCGAGCGGAAGAACGGCCACTCCTCCGCGGGTGGGGCCGCCCAGAATTCCGCCAAAGTGCGTGGTACGCATGCTCAGGCGGGTGGGAAGCGAACCTTCCGCCGTCGCGCTGGCGGATAGTTTTCGCGCCTTGCCGTTGCGTGAGCAGCCCTGCCGTCACAGGTAATCACCTTGTGGCGCAGGGCTTTTCGCGAATTACTGCAAGCGGGAGGTATCAGCGTCCGCTTCGGCTCGAACGGCGTTCTCGAAGGTGACGCCGCTGTCCGCTTCGCTGAAGACCAGCCAGCAGCCCCGGATGGCGCCGAGCAGGTCTTCGAGCAGGTCGATCGCGGGGCGGGTGGGGTCGAGGCGGCAGATGCGGTAGCCGTCGGTCCAGGCGTCGGGATCGTCGTCCTCGTCGCGTTCCTCGATTTCCTGCGCGGCGTCGATGATTCCGTCCAGGTCACGGACCTTGCCTTCGGAGACGGCGATGGCATCGGCGATCAGGTCGACCACCACCTGTGTCGGCGTCTCCCCCTCGCTGAGCCGTTCCAAGACCACGGTCGGCGTTTCGACCTGGAGTGCTTCGATGTCGTCCGCCTCGGCGACCACGTCCACCGGCTCGAGGCCCGTGACCTCGCCCGCCACCGTTGCCGCGGCGCGCAGCCAGTGCGCGGCGGCGACCGATGCGGCGGCGGGGTCCAGCTCGGTGAACAGGTCGATCGTGCCCAAGGGATTGGCGCGCAGCAGCGTGTCGGCCGCGTGCACCTGGACCGGGGAGATCTCCGGTCTGGTCAGTTCGACGGCTTGTCGCGCCCGGCCGCCCAGATCGCCCAGCTCCGCGGCCGTGATCGCCGCCTGCTCGGTCAGCACTTCGTTCACCAAGCGGTCGATCAGGGCCGCATCGCCGATCGCATGGAGCACGCGGCCGAGGTGATGCGCCGATTCCTCGATGGGGCTGTAGAAGACGAGCATGCACCCGTCCTCATCGGGCAGGTTGGGCGTGCGCAGCGCGTCTTCGACCTTCGCGAACCGACCACGCTCCTCGGCCCGCCGCCACGCCTCCCCGTTCTCGACATCGGGATCCCCGGCCGCGGTCGCCGGATGCGTGTATGTCCGCCACTGAAACCGCGCCAAACTGGCCAGCGCCGCCGCCAGCTCCACCCCGTGCTCCGCCCCCGGCACCTCGGCGATCGTCTCGGCGACATCACCCCGACCGGTCCCCCAGGTAGCGACCAGCGTCCCCGCCCCCGAGTCGTATGCATACCGCGTCATTCGCTCAGTTCTACGTGGCCCACCACCACGCCCTTGCACCAGGGTCGCACCGATCAGGTCGGAGTCCGATCGAGGCCGGGAACGAACCACCTCCGGGGAGCGCGAGAGACCCCACGCCCAGCCTTGAACATGGCGACGTGCCCGCGTCTTCCAGAGATGGACCCGAAATTCCGGGTGTTCCTCGGCGAGCATCAGAATGTCGGGCAGCAACCGGCACCGTTGCCCGAGTCTCGCAGATGTCCACCTAGAGATCGCGGTACACGTCCCGCCGCCACCCGACTTTCACGACCAGGATCACCAGCACTTCGTCCTGTACTTGGTAGACCACCCGGAACCGTCCCACCCGCAGCCGGTACGCGTCTACGCCGACCAGCTTCCGGATGGCCAGACCCTCGGCATATGGATCGTCACCGAGGGTCGTCAGCGCGGTGAGGATACGCATCGCGTCCCGCTGTTCCAGATCACGCAGTTCACGCCTGGCCGATTCGTGGAACCGAAACTCGTACTTCACTTACGCGCCTCGAAAATGTCGGCGAGTACCTCGGCCATGCTGACGGTCGCAGTGCCGTCGACCAGCCGGGCGGCAGCTTCCCGTGCCAGCATCGCGTCCTCGGCCTCGTCTACGGCTTCCACGACGGACAGCGGGACGAGCGCGGCAGCCGGGGTGCCGTCGCGGAGAATGATCACTTGCTCGCCGGCCTCAGCCGCGTCGAGGTATTTCGCCAGATTGGCACGTAGTTCACGGGTACTGATCTCGTCCATGCCATCAGCGTACACGCTGTCGTGTACACATCAATGCCGTCGTCGGGGCATGAAAAAGCCCCTCACCTGCGTGTCAGGTGAGGGGCCTAGAGTGGAGCTGCCGGGAATCGAACCCGGGTCCTCCGCCGCGTCTTCAGGGCTTCTCCGTGTGCAGTTCGCTGTGTCTCTGCTTGGATCTCCTGGTCTCGCGAACAAGCCTGGATGACGATCCCAGTCGCTGTTAGATGTCCCCTTCGACTCCGCGACCGAGCCGAACGGTAATTCCCTCTAGCTGATGCCAGTACCCGAGTCGAGGGACGAACCCGGACTGACAGAGACGTCCTGGCTACTTAGGCAGCGAGGGCGTACTCGCGCTGATTGGAATCGGCGCTTAATTGGTTGCAGCGACGCTTACGGTGGTCTCTTGCCTGCACCGACACGCTTCCCCTGAATCAACGTACGCAGTCGAAACCGTTCAGCCCCGTACGTGCCCGCACCGTGCGGGCTAGTCATATTAACACCGGCGCGGTGCCAGATCTTCCCATTATTTCCGCCGGCTCGCGGTGGCGCCGAGTGACCTCATGGCGAACCACTCCGGACCAGGTCGGCGAATCGGGGTAGGAGCGCCGGTGGTGACGGGTACTGTTCTCGTTCGGCCGCCCCGGAACTGTGAAATGTCCTGGGCGACTGGAGCAAGGAGTTATCTCATGGCATTCACCGGTCAGCGTGGACTGCGCCGACTCGCGGCGATCCCGGCTGTTGCGAGCCTCGTACTGGCCGCTGCCTGCTCGTCGGGCGAGCCCACCGCCGGGCCGGGCGTCACCAGCACGCCCTGTCCGGGCTCGGCGAACAAAGATCGCGGCTGCATCTACCTCGGGGTGCTCTCGGATCTGGAGAACGGGCCGTTCACCCCGCTCGGTGCGTCGATGAACGACGGTCAGGTGGCGTTCTGGAAGCAGGTGAACGCGGCGGGCGGCATCGGCGGTTACGACATCGACATCAGCACCTACACCCGCAACACCTCCTACGATCCGCGTACCCATCGCAGCAAATATCAGGAGATCGAGCCGCACGTGCTCGCGTTGTCGATGAGTTTCGGGACCGCGCAGACCGTCGCGATGCTGAATCAGATGGACGTCGACGACATGGTGAGCACGGCGGCCACCCAGTGGTCGGGCTGGAACTATCGCAGCGCCGACCGCAATCTGGTGCTCAGCGCCGGCTACTCCTACTGCACCGAAGCGGTGACCGGCCTCGACTGGTTCGCCGAAACCCACTACGCGCCACGCAATATCGCTGTCGTCGCCTATCGCGGCAACTACGGCGGCGACTATGCCAGCGGTGCGCTGAAGTGGGCGCTGGCCAACGACGCGACCATCGCCGATCGCATCGACACCGGGCCCAATGCCGAGGTCGGCAATCAGGACGGGCCGGTGGCGGAGATCCTGGCGGCGGCACCGGATCTGGTGATGCTGGCCACCGGACCCGCCGAGACCGCGGAGATCGTGGGCAAGCTCGTGAAGTCGGGCTTCACCGGCCGGTTCCTCGGCTCGCTGCCCACCTGGAACGCGGCACTGCTGCAGTCGGCGGCCGCGCCCGCGCTGACCGCGCTCTACAACTACACGACCCCGGTCGACAGCTGGTCCGGCGACAGCGTGGGCGCCAAGCACGCCCGCGACGCGATCACCGGCGAACCGGCCAACTTCGGGTATTCGCTGGGCTGGGCGATCACCTATCCCCTCAAAGCCCTGCTCACGACGGCGGCGGCGAACGGCGAGCTCACCCGCGCCGGCCTGCGGCGCAGCATCGGGGCGATGAAACCCGACGGTGAAGGCATGGTCGTGATCCATCCGGCCGGTGCGGCGGGACCTGATCTGGAAACGGAATGGTCGGCGGTGTTCGAACCGGACAAGGCGGCGCCGATGGGAGCCAGGGCGGTGAGCGTCGGCTACCAGGGCAAGACGCTGGGTCGGCTGAACCTGCACGAGCCCTGCACCCGGCTGTAGGGATCAGCTCGCGGCGATCATGGCGACCGCGGTGAGCGCGAGCACCATGCCGATCTTCTGGGTGGCGCTGATGCGTTCGCCGAGCAGGACCATCGCCAGCAGCACGGTCGCCGCCGGATACAGCGAGCCGATCACGCTCACCACCGACAGCATCGCGCCGTGGAAGGCGTAGAGCAGCGCGGCGTTGGCGATCACGTCGAGCACGCCGACCGCCAATGCCAGGCGCAGCGGTTCGCCGTGCAGGCCGCGGAATTCACCTGCGGCCAGCGCCGAGGTCCACACGACCGCTGTTGCCGCGACGCGCTGGGCGAGCAGCGGCCACAGGCCCGCGCTCGCGTGGGTTTCGTGCAGGAAGTAGAACGCGAAACCGAAGGCGGCACCGGACCCGATGGTGAGCAGCGCGACCCGGCGGGTGAAGCGCAGTGGCCTGCCGCCGGTGATCTCCTCGGTGGTTTCGTCGGGCGCCTCCCGGCTGACGAGCACCACCGCGACCAGAGCGACGGCGATGCCCGCGATCGCGACCGCGCCGGGCCGCTCACCGAGAAAGAACCCGGCGATGACCGGGATGCCCGCCACCAGCACCGCGGTCAGCGGCGACACCACCGACATGGGTCCGTCGGCGAGCGCGGCATAGAACCACCACACCGCCAAACCGCTGGCCACGCCCGCTGCCAGGCCCCACAGGATCGACGCGGTATCGGCATGCCCGCCGACCAGCGGCGCGATCAGCAAGACCAACAGCACCGAGAACGGGTACGACACCACGACCACCCGCAAGGCGGTGACCCTGCGTGCCGCGATCCCACCGAAGAAATCGCTGACTCCGTAGCCCGCCGCCGCGACGAGGGCGAGCACGACGGAGATCAACGCATGCCTTTGACCCGCCGACCGATCTCGCGGGTGACCTCGCGCTCTGCCTGCTTGCGAGCCAGATCCTGACGTTTGTCGTAGTCCTGCTTGCCCTTGGCGAGCGCGAGCTCCACCTTCACCTTGCCGTCGGAGAAGTACATCGACAGCGGCACCAGCGTCTGGTTGCCCTCGCGCGACTTGCCGACCAGATGCTCGATCTCACGCTTGTGCAGCAGCAGCTTGCGGGTGCGGCGCGGCGAATGGTTGGTCCAGGTGCCGTGGCTGAACTCCGGGATGTGCAGGCCACGCAACCAGACCTCACCATGGTCGACAGTCGCGAAGGCGTCGACCAGGGAGGCCTTGCCTTCGCGCAGGCTCTTCACTTCGGTACCGACCAGCGCGATCCCCGCCTCATAGACGTCGAGGATCGTGTAGTTGTGCCGCGCCCGGCGGTTGGTCGCGATGACCTTCCGGCCCTTTTCCTTCATAACGGTCAACTGTAAGTGACGGCGCCAGCGCTTTATTCCATGGCTGACTCAGACCCTGGCGGCGGCCCTGGCCAGGGCGCGGTCGCGCTGCTCCTCGAAACGGGCGGACTTGACCTCGAGGTCGAGCAGGTAGGTGTGCAGCTCGTCGCGGGCGATCTCACCCTCGGGACCGAAATCGGTGCGCTCGAAGATTCGCCAGGTGCGCAGGGTGGGGCGTAGCACGACGTCGAGGTGCTGGCGCAGGTCGTAGACGCCGTGCTTGGCGAGCATGACGGCGTTGCGGCGGAAGTTGGGCTGATTGAGGCCCGGCATCTGGAAGCGCAGGATCACGTCGGTGATGGCCTGCATGGCCGCGTCCGGGGTCAGCTCGAGGGCCGCGGCGCAGAGCTTGCGGTAGAAGATCATGTGCAGGTTCTCGTCGGCGGCGATGCGGGCGAGCATGCGGTCGGCGACCGGGTCGTTGCACAGGGCGCCGGTGTTGCGGTGGCTGATTCTGGTCGCGAGTTCCTGCAGGGTGACGTAGGCGACGCCCTTGAGGAACTGCGAACCCTTCTCGGGCTTGGCGATGCCCGCGGTCATGTGCGCCATCCTGGCCTCTTCGAGGGCGACCGGGTCGACGGCGCGGGTGACGACGAGGTAGTCACGCAGGACGATGCCGTGACGGTTCTCCTCGGCGGTCCACCGGCCGACCCAGGTGCCCCAGGCATTGTCGAAGCCGAAGGTGTCGGCGAGTTCGCGATGGTAGGAGGGCAGGTTGTCCTCGGTGAGCAGGTTGGTGATCATCGCCGCCTTGGCGACCTCGCTCAGCCTCGACTGTTCGGGATCCCAGTCGTCGCCGCCCATGGCCGCGAAGTTGCGGCCCTCATCCCACGGCACGTAGTCGTGGGGGTGCCAGGATTTGGCCTTGGCCAGGTGGTCGTTGAGGTTCGCTTCGGCGGTCGGCTCGAGCTCGGCGAGGATGTCGCTGTCGGACAGGTGGAGCGTCATGGGTCGACGTTACGAGTCCGGGGGTGGGTTCTCCGCGTGATTGCCGAGAATTCCGCGACTACTCATCACACTGCCGACAGGCGGCGATGATCGGTCACAGCGACCACTGATGGGGCGCTGGGCCGAAGACGCCGACGTGCAGCGGCACCGAGTCCCACTGGGCGCGGTCGGGAGTGTGGTCGCCGACGACGAGCACGCCCGCGGCGGCGAAGGCGCCTCTGGCCCGGGCGATGTGGTCTTCCGAGGTGACGAGGACGACCGAGCGCAAGCCCCGTTCGGCCATCATCGCCGCGGTATTGCCTGCGTTGGCCACCGTCGAGTCGGCCTCGGATTCGCGCAGGATCCGGCGCTGGTCGATGCCCGCGGCCACCAGCCAGTCGGCCATGGCGTCGGCTTCGGACATACCGGCTTGCGGGTTGCCACCGGTGACGATGATCGGCGACCACGGCGCGAAGACGGCCTGGGCCAATCCCGCGCGCAGTCGCCGGACCAGTTCCTCGCGCATCGTGCCCTCCGGTGTCAGGCCGTAGCCGAGAACCACCACCGCGGTGTCGGGGCCGTAGATGCCGGGCAGCGCGGGAGTGCCGAGCGCCCGCGCGAAGTCGAGACCGGGTGGGGCCGAGGAGTCGGCGCCGGCGGGTACCGGCACGCAGGCCAATCCGGTTACCGCTATCGCCGCGCACACCACACGCTTGCGCCAAGTCCATCGCACCATTGCCGTCGCCTCCTCGAGCTCGGGCCGATCTGGCGTGATCGGTCCCGCTCGGCAACGGTGCGCCGGGGCGGCAGCCGCCGGTATCTCTTCGACCTGCGGTTACGACAACTCACATGCGTATGTCGCCCGAGACTGGTGCGGGGCATCGCAAAACTTCCGGAATCGGATGCCCGGGTCAACGAGGACTTGGCGAGCGCACGATCGCACAGCTGACACCCGTGGCGATCAGCGGAGTACGACCGTCAGTGACGCAGCACTGGATCCGGCAGCGGTGCATGGGACATTGTCGAAACGCGGACGATCGGTCGGCGAGGGCGCGGACGTCAGCCCGGGCTCAGTACGAGGTAGAGGACCAGGGCGGTGGCGAAGATGGCGATCAGCGCGATGGTGGACCACCGTGGCCTGCCGCGGTGGATCGCGCCGTGGTGCACGCCGAGCAGGGTGGGCGCGACGACCGGGTCGATGTGGCGGTGCGGCATCGGGGGTGTCGGGGAATCGCCGCCCGCACTCGGGCTGCTGCCCGACGTATCGCTGTCGGAGCCTTCACCATTCGCCATGACTCGACAGTAACTCGGCGTCGCCGGATTCGGTGCGGGTTCCTTTCCGCCGCGCGTGTACGCCCATATGGGGCGCAGAGACGGCGGCGGAAGTGCGCGTTACTCCTCGCCCAGTGTGGTCAGCACCCCCTCGCCGTAGCGGGCCAGCTTGTTCTCGCCGACCCCGGCGACGGTGCCGAGTGCGGCGAGGTCGGCGGGCTTACGCGCGGCGATCTCGCGCAGGGTGGCGTCGTGGAAGACGACGTAGGCGGGCACGCCCTGTTCCTTGGCGGTAGCGGCACGCCAGGCCCGCAGCCGCTCGAACAGTCCGACGTCGGCGGCGGGCAGGTCGACGGTCGCCTTGGCCGATTTCGAAGTGCGCGCGGGGCGTGCGGCGCGTTCGGGCTCGCGCCGCATCGGCACCTTCCTGCCCTCGAACAGCACCTCGTTGCTCTCGTCGGTCAGCGCGATGACACCGTATTCGCCCTGCACCGCGAGCAGGCCACCCGCGAGCAACTGCCGGACCACACCGCGCCATTCGGTATCGCGCAGGTCGGTACCGATGCCGAACACCGAAAGCTCGTTGTGCCGATGCTGGGTGATCTTCTGGTTGGTCTTGCCGAGCAGGATGTCGACGAGATGGCCCGCGCCGAAGGATTGTCCGCGTTCCCGTTTGAGCCGCAGCACCGTGGACAGCAGCTTCTGGGCGGGTACCGTGCCGTCCCAGGTTTCGGGCGGGTTCAGGCACACATCGCAGTTGCCGCAGGTGCCACCGGTCTGGCCGAAATAGTTGAGCAGCCGCGCGCGACGGCAGCCGACGGTCTCGCACAGGGCGAGCATGGCGTCGAGGTGTAGTTGCAGCTGCCTGCGATGCGCGGCGTCGCCCTCGCTGGAATCGATCATCTTGCGTTGCTGCACAACATCATTGAGGCCGTAGACCATCCAGGCCGTCGACGGCAGACCGTCGCGGCCCGCGCGGCCGGTCTCCTGGTAGTAGCCCTCCACCGATTTGGGCAGGTCGAGGTGGGCGACGAAACGCACGTCGGGCTTGTCGATACCCATGCCGAAGGCGATGGTGGCGACCACGATCAGGCCGTCCTCGCGCAGGAATCTGGACTGGTTCTCGGCGCGGGTCCGGAAATCCAGGCCCGCGTGATAGGGCACCGCGCGGATGCCGTTCTCGTTGAGCATGGCCGCGGTCTTCTCCACCGAATTGCGGGAGAGGCAGTAGACGATGCCCGCGTCGCCGGGGTGTTCGGCGCGGATGAAGTCGAGCAGCTGACGGTCGGCGCGGTTCTTCGATTCGATCCGGTACTGGATATTGGGCCGGTCGAAGCTGGAGATGAACTGTTTCGCGGCGCCGAGATCGAGACGTTCGACGATCTCGGCGGCGGTCTTCTCGGTGGCGGTCGCGGTGAGCGCGATGCGCGGGACATCGGGCCAGCGCTCGTGCACCAGCGACAGCGCGAGGTAGTCGGGCCGGAAGTCGTGGCCCCACTGCGACACACAGTGCGCCTCGTCGATGGCGAACAGGGCGATCTTGCCGCGGTCGAGTAGCCGCAGTGTGGCTTCCAGTCGCAGGCGTTCCGGCGCCAGATAGAGCAGGTCCAGATCGCCTGACACGAACTGCGCCTCCACGGTCCGCCGCTGATCCGGCGACTGGGTGGAGTTGAGGAACCCGGCCCGCACGCCGAGGGCACTGAGCGCGTCGACCTGGTCCTGCATGAGTGCGATCAGCGGTGAGACGACAACGCCGACGCCATCGCGTACCAGTGACGGGACTTGGTAGCAGAGGGATTTACCGCCACCGGTCGGCATCAGTACCAGCGCGTCGCCACCACCGACGACCTGTTCGACGATGGCCGCCTGGTCGCCACGGAAGCTGTCGTAACCGAAGACCCTGCGTAGTACTTCGTCGGCGGTCTCGGCGCGGTCGGGAGCCGCGACCCGGCCCGGGGTGGCCGGGGCGAGATCGTCGAAGTGGAAGCCGCCGGTGTCGGCGAAGTCGTGCTCGGAGACGTAACCGCCGTCGGACGGGTACGCGTCGTCGGGCGGGAAGTCTTCGGGCGGGAAGTCGTCGACATCGGGGGCTGTGGCGCCGGAATTGCTCACCGGGCCATCCTACGAGCGAGCGCGGGGCGCGCAGCCCGTCGACCGGAGCCGACGGCGGCGGATGCCGAAGTTGCTCACATGTGGATAACTCGATTCACCCGCGCAAACGGGCCAGGACCTCGTCTTGGAGCAGGCCGTTGGAAGCCACGGCGTCGCCGCCGTGCGGGCCGGAGCGTCCGTCCAGGGAGGTGAACGCGCCGCCCGCCTCGCGGACCAGGATGTCGAGGGCGGCCAGGTCCCACAGCGAGACCTCCGGCTCGGCGGCGATGTCCACCGCACCCTCCGCGACCAGGCAATAGTTGAAGAAATCGCCGTAGCCGCGAACCCGCCAGACCGCATCGGTGAGGTCGATGAACTTCTCGCGCAGGCCACGCTCGTGCCAGCCGGACAGACTGGAGAAGGCCAGGCTCGCGGCGTCGAGGTCGGCGACCGCCGACACCGAGATCGGCTTGGGCGCCCCGGGGTGGACCCGCACCCACGCGCCCGAACCGGCGGCGGCCCACCAGCGCCTGCCCAGCGCGGGCGCGCTTACCACGCCGACCACCGGAACACCGTCTACCAGCAGGGAGATCAGGCTGGCCCACACCGGCACCCCGCGGACGAAGTTCTTGGTGCCGTCGATCGGGTCGACCACCCACTGCCTGCCGCTGAACTCGGCGTCACCACCGAACTCCTCCCCCAGCACGGCGTCGCCGGGGCGCTCCTCGGCGAGCACGCGGCGGATCAGCTGTTCCACCGCGAGATCGGCATCCGAGACCGGGGTGAGGTCCGGCTTCGAGTCGACTTTGAGGTCGACGGCGCCGAAGCGCTCCTGTGAGATGGCGTCGGCCTCGTCGGCCAGTCGCAGGGCAAGGTCCAGGTCAGCGGAGTAGGCAGCCACGGTGGGAGTGTATTCGCCGAGCCGACGTTCTCAAGTTCGCGGCGCCGCGAACGCCGTTGCCGTTCCCTGCCCGAACTCAGCGGCTCCGGCCGGGTGAGCAGGAACGTGGCGAAGAGCCTGGTCAGGCCACGACCTCGGCTGTTTTCGCCGCGACCAGAGCACTTGTCCACCAGTGCAACTGGTCGAGCAGTGCCGCGGCGGCCTCTTCGGGCTCCTGCGGGTCGCGCAGCTGTCCGTTCTCGTCGAAGAGCATGTAGTAGCGCGGGAACGAAACGTAGTTGCGCACGGTGTGGGCGTTGAGTTCGTTGAAGACCTGACGCAGGTGTTCGATGGCCAGGAGTCCGCCGGAGCCGCCGCTGTAGCCGACGAAGCCGATCGCCTTGGCGTCCCACTGGGTGAAGTGCCAGTCGATGGCCGCTTTGAGGGCGGCGGGGTAGCTGCGGTTGTAGTCGGGGGTGACGATGACGTAGGCATCGGCGGCGGCCAGGCGTTCGGTGAGATCGCGCATGTCGGCGGGGCGGACCGGGTCGGGGTCCAGCGCGGGCGGCACGGCGGGCAGGGCGGGCATGGCGGTGTCGGCGAGGTCGATGATGTCGACCTCGAAACGGTCGTCGACCTCCTGCGCGAACCAGTTCGCGACCACGGGGCCGAACCGGCCCTCGCGGACACTGCCGATGATGATCGCGAGCTTCAGTGTGGACACGATGTTCTCCTCTGTCGTCGTACCGGCCTGATCAGCCGGTACGACCAAATCTCGCGGACCGCGAGCATCGCAGGGAGACCACGCTGAGAGTGGTAGTGGCACGGCCACTCTCCGGCGCGCCGAGCTGGGTACCGTCGATGAGGTGAGCGACAACGAACTCGGGCTGTTCCTGCGGACCCGCCGCGAAGCGGTCGCCCCCGCCGAAGTCGGGCTGCCCGCCGGACAACGCAGGCGCACGCCGGGTCTGCGCCGCGCCGAGGTGGCGATGCTCGCGGGCGTCAGCGTCGAATATCTGATCCGGCTCGAACAAGGCCGCGACAGCCATCCCTCCGCCCAGGTGTTGTCCGCGCTCGCCGAGACACTGCGGTTGAGCCCGCGCGAACGCGTCCACCTGCACCAGCTCAGCAAGGGCGTGTCCGGTTTCAGTTGTGGCGCCGCCGAGAACGGTCCCAACCGCACGGTGCGTCCGACGATTCTGGCGATCCTCGCCCAGCTCGAACCCGCGCCCGCCGCGATCACCAACCGCTTCACCGAGATCCTGGCCTGCACCGAGGGCTACCGGAAGCTGATGGCGCCCAGCGGCCTGTTCGAGCAGGGCGAACCCGCCAACGTCGCCCGATTCGTCTTCACCCACCCCGGTGCCCGCGAGCTGTACCCGGACTGGGACGCCGCCGCCGACAAGCTGGTCGCCTCGCTCAAACAGGGCCCGTTTCGCGCCGACCCGATGGTCGCAGCCCTGGTCGACGAACTCACCGTCACCGCGGGCAGCCCCTTCACCGATCGCCTCGCGACCCTGCCCGGACTGCCACCGTCGGGCGGGATCAATCGCCTGAGCCACCCCGAGGCAGGCACGCTGCGGCTGGCCTACGAATCACTGGACCTGTCCATCGACGACGACCAGTCGCTCTACGTCCTGCTCCCCGCCGACGAGGCCAGCGCGAGCGCGCTCGACCAGCTGGTCGGACGCCGCCCCGGCGGCCTGCGGGCCATCGCAAGCTGAGCCGAATACGCACCGTGTCGGACGGGACCGGTAGCCTAGGACATCGTGCATCCTGACGTTATCGCCGACCTCGCCGAACTCGACACCACCCTGAAGACGGTCGAGTCGGTCCTCGATGTCGAGGAGCTACGCCGCCGCATCGACGAACTCGAGCACCAGGCCGCCGATCCCGAGCTGTGGAACAACCAGGAGCACGCCCAGCAGGTGACCAGTGAGCTCTCGCACGCGCAGAGCGAATTGCGCCGCGTCGAGGATCTGCGCCAGCGGCTGGAGGACCTGCCGGTGCTCTACGAACTGGCCGAGGCCGAAGAAGACGCGGCCGCCGCCGAAGCCACCGCCGACGCCGACGCCGAGCGCGCCGCACTGCGCGTCGACGTCGAGGCGATGGAGGTGCGCACCCTGCTCTCCGGCGAGTACGACAAGCGTGACGCGCTGGTCAACATCCGTTCCGGCGCCGGCGGCGTCGACGCCGCGGACTGGGCCATGATGCTGATGCGCATGTACATCCGCTGGGCCGAGCGGCACAAGTTCCCCGTCGAGGTCTACGACACCTCCTACGCCGAAGAAGCGGGCCTCAAGAGCGCCACCTTCGCGGTGAAGGCGCCCTACGCCTACGGCACGCTGTCGGTGGAGATGGGCACGCACCGCCTGGTCCGGATCAGCCCGTTCGACAACCAGGGCCGCCGCCAGACCTCCTTCGCCGAGGTCGAGGTCCTGCCCGTGGTGGAGACCACCGACCACATCGAGATCCCCGAGGGCGAGATCCGGGTCGACGTGTACCGCTCGTCGGGCCCCGGCGGCCAGTCGGTCAACACCACCGACTCCGCGGTGCGCCTGACCCACATCCCCACCGGCATCGTCGTCACCTGCCAGAACGAGAAGTCGCAGCTGCAGAACAAGATCTCGGCCATGCGCGTGCTGCAGGCCAAGCTGCTCGAGCGCAAGCGCCAGGAGGAGCGCGCCACGATGGACGCGCTCAAGACCAACGAGGGCGCCTCGTGGGGCAACCAGATGCGCTCGTACGTGCTGCACCCGTACCAGATGGTCAAGGACCTGCGCACCAACCACGAAGTCAACAATCCGACCGCGGTGCTCGACGGTGACATCGATGGCTTCATCGAATCCGGAATCCGTTGGCGGATGCGCGATCAGGACGACGCGTAGCCAGCTGTTCGCTCACAAACCGTGTGCTTCAGCACGTTTGACCGCACGCCGTGACCGACCTGTAACCTTTCTGGTGTGCGTTCGACCGAACCGAAACTGTGCCTGTACAGGCCCATGAAGGAGACGCGATGACCGACGTCCTCGCGGCCAACAACGGATCCGAGATCACCAGCTGGTTGCGTTCCAGCGGGCTCGAAATCGTTCTGCTGATCGTCGGCGCGATGCTGTTCGGCCGGTTCGCCGCGTTCCTGCGCGACCGGGTGACCACCAAGATCGACTCGGGTTTCCAGACGAGCGACGCCCTGGTCCGCACCGAAGCGGCCAAGCACCGTCACGCGCTGGCCCAGGTCGTCACCTGGGTGGTGCTGACCATCGTGTACGTGCTGGTCGGCATGGAGGTGCTGCGCAGGCTCGGCTTCGCGGTGACGGGCCTGGTCGCGCCCGCGGCGGTGCTCGGTGCCGCGCTCGGTTTCGGCGCGCAGCGCATCGTCCAGGACATTCTGGCCGGGTTCTTCCTGATCACCGAGCGCCAGTACGGCTTCGGTGACGTGGTGCAGATCTCGGTCACCGGCTCGGCCGATCCGGCCGAGGGCACGGTCGAGGACGTGACCCTGCGCATCACCACGCTGCGTAACTCCGACGGCGAGGTGATCATCGTCCCCAACGGGCAGATCGTGAAGGTCACCAATCTGTCCAAGGACTGGGCGCGCGCCGCGATCGACGTACCGGTTTCCGCGCAGGCCGACATCACCAAGATCAACGAGATCCTGCACGCGGTCTGCACCAAGGCCTACGAGGATCGCCGCCTCAAACCGCTGCTCCTCGACGAGCCGTCGGTGATGGGTGTCGAAGATCTCTCGCTCGACGTGATGAACATCCGGATGGTTGCCCGCACATTGCCAGGCAAACAATTCGAAGTGGGCCGCGAACTGCGCGTACGCGTCGCCGCGGCCCTGCGTAAGGAGGGAATCAGTGAAACCACGTAAGTCCACAGCGATCCTGATGGCGGCGTGGCTGTCGACATTTGTCGTGTACCTGTTCGTCAAACCCACCGATACGGCGGCGGACGGTCCAACGACGTTCCTCAATGCGGTCCCGACCTGGGTGAATTCCGAACCCGAACGCTGATCGGCGCGTCGCGTCCGGCTGGGACGCCCCCATCGCTGGTTACACTGGCTCCCCGTGATCACCATGCGTCTTCACGGTTCTAGCCTCTAACCAGCAGGTTTGTTGGCATCTCGGGGTCATGGCGCGAATATAGCACGATTTCAACCGTGCAAAGCGTCCGTGAAGTCGGTAACAACGATGTCCTTGCCGGTGTAGTGGTCGCGCGTCACGCGGGAGCCCTTGCGGTGCCCTCCTGCTGCCTGCGCGGCTGCTTCACCGTGTTTCTCGTCGATCCGCTTGAAAGCGGTCTTGCGGATGGCCTTCGGTGTGGACCAGTCCAACTCTGAGCCTTCAACGATTTTTCCCCATGTCTCGTTGAAGTCCCCTGGTGCGATCGGGTTGCCGTCACGAGTCACGAAGATCAGTTCTTGGCCTGTCGGCATGGCGAGGATGCGCCGGTTGAGCATGGCCGCCGTCGGGGCACTGACTTTCACATACCGAACAGATTCGTCAGTCTTCGGTATGTCCTGCCGGAACGCCTTGCAACGCTTCCCAGTGGCATCGCTCGTGACGATTGTGCCCGTGACAGACACAACCCCCGCCTTGGTGTCTACGTCTTCCTTGCGTACCGCTAGGGCCTCTCCTGGCCTACCTACGATGTCGTACATGAGTTGCCGGGTGTCTGCGTACCGTTCCCGGTTGGCGTTCGGTCGCTTGATGAAGTAGGCGGTTTCCAGTTCCAAGTACCGGGCGTACTGGGCTGGCGTGAACGGTTTGGGTTCAGGTCGAACGATCTTCACGACGTCGGATTCGTTGACCGGGTTGTATTCCTTCAGCCCGCTTTTGACGAGCAGCCGGAAGGCTTCACGCAACACGATTCGATGGTTCTTCGCTACGGCTGGTGTGTGTCGCACAAGGTCTACGTGTGCGTCAATATGCGATGTCAGCACAGTTACGGCCTTCATGTTCCCGAGCGTTGATCCCTCGATCTTCACAACCCCCGGTTTGGGCCGCTGCACTGCGCGGTAGATGATCCGCTTGTAGTACCCGATGGACTGACCTCGAATCCCGCTGATCTTCTCGTGGCGTTCAATCCAGAGGTCGCACAGCTCGAACACGGTGATGTTCGGATCAAGGGTGCCGTCAGTTGGCTTCCACTCCTTCAGGTTCTCGTCGGCCTTGTCGCTGGCTGCTCGCTTGGCCTTGGCTGCTGTTTCCCGGTATGCCTGTGCGTTCTTCGGGTTGGGCATGCCGACGCCACGCCATGGGCATACACCGCGCCAATAGTCGGGCTTACCTGCTGCCTTACGGGTGGCGTCTTCATAGGCTTTGGGTTCTCCCCGTTTGCCTTCTGCGAGTTTGCTTCTGCCCATGGTGGCCTTCCTGGTTGGTGTGCCGAATTTTCATGCTACAGCAACGTCAGGAAGTGAAGCTGAGTGATCTGCATCACTGCCCCAACGAGACATGAAGGGATCTATCAGGATGCGCCAGGACATCAGAGGACATAACCCCAGTTCAGAGCTGATGTAGGTGCACAACCTGTCGGACACAGTGGGCTACCTTTCAGGTGTTCCCAAATCACCGGGAATCCTCGCCACTCTCTACGAAAGATGTTGTGCCACAGATGCGGAACAAAAAGCAGACCAACAGTCAACCCTCCAAGCTCGCAACCCCCGACGAGTACGCGGACTACCGGCAATGCACTACCAACGCACTCGCACAGGAGCGGTACAAGGGCATCGGCCCTGTGTTCATCAAGTACGGGCGCGCAGTCCGCTACCGCTGGTCTGACATCCACGCCTACGAGGAAGCCAACACCTTCCAGCGTGCAGACGAGTTCGCAGCTTGAGCGTGGGAACACTCCCCCGCTGAACGACGAAAACCCGTAACCCCTTCCCGGTACACCCCAACCTTCTAATCATCTCTCTCCGGGCCAAATAGCGCCCATTAATCCCTATTCGAAAGAAGCCACACCCATGTCAAAACCATCAGCACGAGAGTTTATAGCCCAAACGATCAAAGACCATGCAGACGCCAACGGTGAAGTACCAGCGAAACTCATTCTGAAGCTCGCTACCGCAGCAGGCTACAAAATAGGAACCATCAACGTTGCTCGCTCCAATGGCGGATTCCGTACCCGCAAAGTCGGTCAGTCTAACGTCTGGTCAATGCCCGTGGATGACGCGGAGGAACAGACCAATTCGTCACCGAGCCTGTTCGATGAACTCGACCAGCTGCCAGCACCAGTGACCCAACTCGACATTGACCGGCTGCATGACCGTGTAGCCAGGGTTGAGAATGCAATGTCAATGTTCCGCCTTGCAATCGCCCAGAGCATCGCACACCCACAGATCATGACCATATTCGGTGAGATGGAGGGCAAGCACGTAGACGACGCTCAGGATGAGGTGCGTAAATGAGCACTCGTGAACCGATCATTGAAGTCAAACGGCACTTCATCGCGGAAGCACAGTTCGTACGTGTACGGAACAGTTGGGTTAGAGGGAAGCTCTCACCACGCGGTAAAGCGGTCATGATGTATCTGATGTCCCACAAGGACGGCTATCACCCGACCAAAGCGGAGATGGCCGCAGACATGGGCATGCATAAATCTGCCGTTTCAGGAGGGATCACGGACGCGGAGGACTGCAACTATCTCGTTCGGCAGCCTGTTCATGGCAGGAGCGGAAAGGTTGTCAACGTTGTCTACCACGTGTCAGATCATGAGTTTGAGCCGCAAGAGCGCGAAGAGTGGTCGAGGCCAATCCATGTGAAGGGATCGCCCGAAGGTCGAAAATCGACCTATGTCCCCAGGTCGGAAAACGACCTACCGTCACCTCTTGCTGATGCCAGAAGGTCGGAAAACGACCTATCCGAAGGTCGGAAAACGACCTACATAGAAGACCAAGAGAAGACTATTCATAATATTGGTGTTCAACCTCCGGTTGATCAGTCTTCAATGTTCAGCGAACCTGACGGTTCGGACGCGGAGAAGGAACTAAGTCCCCGTGAAATCGTTGACGACATCATTCAGATTGCCAGAGCCAATTTTATTCAACCGAAAGATCTACTTCTCTACTGGAAGCAGGTTGGAGGAGTGGGGAAGCCTAGCGATAGTTCCGACATCGAGAAGCTTTCCAAGCTCAAGGTTCGGGTTGAACACAGAGCATCCATGTGAGCTTCTAAGCGTTCAGACCGCGCTTCAGGAACTTCCGAGTAGAGAACAACTAGGAACAGTCTCAGATCAACGATTAGAGGGCAACACGGCTCATTTCTGTGTTGCCCTCATCAACAAGGATCGGAACCATGAACACCAATCGGACAAGCCTCCTGACAATCGACCCATCAGACGAGAACGTAGAAGCAGTAATCGAGCTTGAACCCAACGGGCAACTAACCATCATGTCTTCACCGATTCGAGGCTACCTCTCGGCCCACGGGAATCATGCAAGAAAGCATCTTGGGCGAACAGTGAAGCGCCTGGAACAGCGTAGGTACACCAACAGCCGAGGAGCGTCACGAGTGCTGACCGTTTGGGCGTAGGTGTACCACTAATCGGCATCGCCGCCGGCTGGATCATCGATCGAGTTCAACGCATGTTTTTGAATCGGTGAATCTCTGACCACTCCGGTCATGTCTCAGATACTTCACGCCTGACTGTTCCTCTTCCGCGTATGAGCGAAGCGAACGAGCCGCCAGGCGAACATCAGCCTTCAAGTGCATAGTCAATTACCGGTCAGAGCAACAAGCCGTAGGTTCGATTCTAAGCAGTCAAAGCAAGCCTCTAACCATTTCCCCTTGAACGATAATATGAAGCCGCGGGAAGCCATATAGAAGGCATTGAACGATGAAGCAATGCATGTACTGTCGAAACCAATACGAGCAACACGAGATGTTCCACGATGAAGAACAGTCCTGTTGTCGAAACTGTCAGCTTTGCATCAGTTGGGGAATGATCCCGACTGACTACACAGCTTTGACGACTTCAACCAGGTTGAGACTCAGAGGACCGGATAAGGCGCTCAGGGATAACGCCCTGGGTTTGATCTATTAAAACCACGTGACCACCCCATATGAGATATTTGTAATGTCGGATGTTTGGGGCGAAGGTTCGGCACTTGGCCAGGCATTGGGGTTGATCCTCCTGAAGCCTGGCCTCTCTTTTTTGCCCAAAGATTTGCGGATATGCCGCATTCATAATCAACAGTCAGGAAGACAATGGCTATTGCACTCACCAGCGAAACACAACACGGAATCACCATCTACCCAGACCGTGAAGCTTGGTACCGGCTCGACCGTACCCCCGGCGTCGTGAATGTTTCCCCGCACCCGGAAGCCGATCACCGTGACCTTGCGTCCAAAGATGCGGCCCTCACTGCCAATGGCTACACGTTTGATGGAGATTGGCAGCCAACCGCAATCGTTGGTGAAGGTCACCTTGGCTTCTACCGGACTGTCAGCAAGTAGTCCTTTGAGTGAGTGATAGCCGACCAGGCCAACTGCTTCGGTCGGCCCACTCCACTACCCAACGGAGAAGCCATGGGACCAATACCGAATGACTGGATGGCGGCAGTAGTAGCAGCCAACCGAATTGGCCGATCAGAACGCACACTCGAACTCTGGTATCAGAAGGGCTACATCTCTCGACGGAAACGCAGAGGGCTTTTCGAATACCGATGGAGCGAACTAGTCGCAGCTAGAGAAGCGCGATGCGACTACGCCACCAGGGAATAACAAATGACACTTACCATCACACGCGAGAAACGGTCACGTCGCGGTTGGCGATACGAAATCGGTGACAGCCGAGAACCATTCAGCATCCACGCCACCAACATAGACCTACAAAGAATCCGTGACGCTATCGAGGACTGTCAACACACAGGCCACGCCATCAAAGGAAGATGGGAAATCACCCTGCTCGCAAACGGGAGCTTGATTCTTGCGAGCAACCATGCCAACGGAAACACAACCTACGTCCGAGACAACACAGACTGTCTACCCGAATTTGTTGCCCGCTTGGATGAGCTGTTGGACGCATACGAACAGAGGCAACTCAATGAATGACGTACTGATTGCCCTGCGCCAGCTCGCGGCAGACAACCGGGAACGAGAACAGGCCCTAGGAATCCAACAATGGAATCAGAAAGTAGCAGCATAAATGAGCAAGTACATTCCCGGTGAACTCGGAGAACCCATCTCAGCCAGAGAACAACTCAAAGCATCCATGATGGCTGAACTTGAAGGCTACAACGACGAACCCCACGAACCCACAGAGTCTGAAATTCGATGCCAGCAAGACCAAGTGGAAGCTACTGCGCTCATGAGTGCATACAGCAATCGGACCAGCCTTAAAGACATTCTCATGAATGAAATCGGAAGTAACAATATCGCCCTCAACGATGACGCCGCCCTCGCGCGCCGCGCACTCGGCAAGTAGACCGCTAACCAACCGTTCCCGTCAGAACAAGCATAAAGGAAATACCCTATGTTCGGCATTCATCCAATCATTGACTACATCAACAATGTTGAGACCGTAGAACAGGCAGGCGGACAAGTTCCCGCCAACTATCGAGCAATCCTCAACCGGTGGCGCGAATACCAGAATATCGAAAAGCCCAACCGAGAAGCACTCATTCAAGCGATCATCGACCACAAGAGCAACGCGGACCTTGGAGAACTGAAAGCGCTCGCACTTGCGGAAATGGTCGGCCAGGTTGATGAATCTTCCCTCTACCAGGAGTTGCAGCCACCAACCTTTATCGCGCTTAGGAACGCCTACCAAGCTGTAGCCGAAACCAACTACACCAAGCTTGCAAAAGCGTGGGCCGAGAAGGCTACAGAGTTCACCAACTGTGCCGATGTCATTGACCCTGCCACGCCAGCAGCTCACCTGATGCACGCCAACGACGAGATCCGTTCGGCCTGGAGTAGGGGTCAAACTCTCAGTGTCGAACTCACTAGCATGATGGCACCGGTCATCGCAGCAGCCGAACTAGCGGGTGTTCAAATTGGTATGGGACTGTATGGCGCTCCGGCAACCTTCGCCCTCTTCGCTAAGCCTGGTCCCAAGGGCAGGCGCAACGCTTGGGATGCTTGGAACTCGGACAACCGGTGGAACGAACTGAACAAGCTCGGTATCAAGATCGAGGCAAGTACACTCGCCGACCACACGCCTTACCGTCAGCCGATGACAATGGAGTGGATTCCTGGCGCGATCAATCGTCAGGTTGACCCTGAGATTGAGATTGAATCCAACCTTTAACCGATAACGCATAGCAGCGATTTAAGCGCCTGACTCATCCGGTCCTGAGTTGGGCGCTTTACTCATGCAACAAGCAGGAAGCCCCCAATGAGCGAAAATATCCCGACACCACTTGAAGTTGCCAACGCAACACCAGAAAAGATCTTCACGCAAGAAGAAGTGAATAAAATCCTTGCAGACAATAAGAGACGCCTGCGCGAACAATACGCAGACTATGAAGACATCAAATCCAAGGTTGAAGCAGGCTACACAGAAGGCCCGGAACTAGAAGCAGCAAAGCAACGAGCTGACAAAGCGGAAGCTGACCTAAGTGCACTAGTCGACCGCAACATGCGAGAAGACATCGCCAACAAGCATGGTGTTCCTGTTGATCTACTCGAAGGCACCAACGAGACCGAACTGAAAGCATGCGCTGAAGCAATTCGGATCTTCATGGACGGACGACAGACGCCAGCGCCTGACCCCGATCAGGGCCGTGAACGATACTGCAAAAACACGCCATTCGCAGATGGGCTTGAGCGCGGGCTGTTCGAGAAGCTCGGCATTAAGCCCGCGTTCCAGTAGCCATTAGAGTGCCTGGGTTAAACGCTAACGCGGGGTGGCGATTGAACGGCATAGAACCTAGCGGCAAACTGACAGGGTTTGATCGTGCCCCCCAATGGACAACGACACCCCCGGCTGAGTGCAAGTTTCGTGCTTGGTCGGGTGTGGAGGCTTACCGAGCAGACCTAACCAGACGTGGGCTAATCGGCTCTGATTGGTCTCAGAACGCACACCAGGCACCGAATCAACATTGCATATGCGGGTGGAGGCTATCGCAGTCACTCAGCTCAGCATGGCTATTCAGCCTGCACACTGACCGTTCCGAATCATACGGAGCAGACCACAAACTGTCTGGTCGACCAGCACTCATCTACTGCCAAGCAACAGACGTTGGATACCACGATGGTGAAGCAGGCACACAACAACCTGACACCAGACATGCACAACTCAGGTTCAAGAACATAGCGCTGATCAACAAGGCAACAAACCCTGAGCTGATTGAAGCCATTGAATGGTTCTATCCAAACACGCTAAAAGGAATGTTCGAGGCAACCCGTAAAGTTATTCAGGTTGATTGGGGCAACAGCCCAATACCAGCCGAGTTCACCAGGTCCGATCAGCTCAGTGTGTACAGGAAGCCGTTCAGCCTGTTGTAACCCAACTAGCAGCAGTCCATAGACCGGACTCAGTACAGGTGCGTAAGGGTATCCAGCTTCCACGCTGACGCATCCAAACATGTCGACCACTAAACGGTATGCGGGACGTGTTCAACGTTGCCCTACCAGGGGGTGGCAACCCTCCTCCCCCATCTTCAACGGCCAACCCTCAGACCCCCGGCATTTCGCGCGCGAAGAGGGGGGAGGCGGGGGTCAGAACAAGGGGAATCGGGGTCAAACGATACCCAATTCAGTACAGATATTGACGAAACAAGGAGATTTGATATGGATGACAAGGTAAATGCTCTTGCTGCTGCCGCTTCTACCGGCAACGAGTTTGAGACGCTGAAGGTTCTGCGTGATCAGCTTGCGGAGAGGTTCCCGCAGATGAGTGCAGGTGTTGTACCTCAGTTTGCTAAGGCGTTTATGGACTTGAACGCGCGGATTGCGGAGCTTGACCCGAATAAGTCGTTTGAGCAGCCAAATAATGACAAGTTGCGGAACGATTTGGATGCTTTGCTGACAGATTCCGAGCATGAAGATTCGGAACCTGCATAAGGGGTTGGTTGATATGGGTTACGGGTTTAACGGTCGGTGGGATTCTCGCCAGTTCAGCAGCGATCAACCGTGCAATGATGGTACGTACCGGAGTGATGCACCTTCGGATAATGGTGTGTTCAGTAGCGAGCAGCCGGGTACTAGTGGTGTATTCAGCAGCGATGATGGCTCATCGAATAGTGACACGCCTGCTGTGGTGAAGAAGTCAAAGAAGCGACCGAGAGCGTTCTTTTTGTCGTGAATATGTTGTGTTTATTGCCCCTGGTGTCACTTCTCAGTGATGCTGGGGGTTCTTTTTTTGTATGTCCTGAACAGCCCAGAAAAGTAGGGTCTAGATTCCACGCTGAGCCACTAGAATCATGTTCCCGATAGTTGGGGTCACCCTTTACCGTCGCTGCTCTAGCGCCCTGGTGATCAACCCTCTTGCCTGCTCCCCGTACACAGCCTGATTCGCCAGCGCATCGAACGCCCTACCGTAGAGGGCTAGTTCTCGCGGTTGAGTAATGGTCAGCTCTGCGGAGACATTCTCAACCATCACTTTGTCTCGATCGAAAAAGATCATGTTTGAGAGGGGTACTCGGTACCGCGTGGATGCTGGCACGATTCCGAACGTCACTCTTGGCATGCTCGATACAGCAAGCAGTCGGTCTAGTTGTCCGATCATCACTCCGTCATCCCCTACCGTGGTGCGTAGGGCCTGTTCTGCTATGACGAAATGAAACCGGTGATGGCGGCTGTACAGAATCTGTTGCCGTTCCATCCGCTTAGACACACCTTCATCTAGGTCATCGGCGATCTGATAGAACTCGATCACGTTTCTCATGATCTCTTCCGCGTACTCAGCCGTTTGCAGCAGACCGGGAATGAGGAACGGTTCAAACCAGCGCATGAACTCAGTGTCAGCTTCTAGCTTTACCTGTGTCTGTTGACGTCGTTTCGTTCCTGTTCCGAGTACCCGTCGCCATTCCTGATATGCAGCCTCGATATTCCGAACTGTTGCTATCAGGTCCGGTATGTGTTCCTCGCTGTTCGTGTGCGAACACCACACACGAATATCGGTTTCGGTCGGCCTGGTCTTGCCGTACTCGATCTTGGGCACTTTGGTTTGATGCCAACCGGCAAGGCGGGCAAGTTCGGTACCTTTGAGACCAGCGTTGAGGCGAAGCCCCCGCAATTCTTTGCCGAGGGCTTCTCTTGCCTCATTGACGGGGTTTGTCACTGGTCGGCGTATTCTCCGAGCGGAGTTGCCTTAGACCACACAAGGGTTTTCACACGGCGAACATAGTCCACGATGACCGGATCGGTAGTGACTGCTGCACCTGACCATTCCCCCGATGGTTTGAACACGGTGAAGGCAACTCGTTCATCATCGAACAGCCACCAATCATCCCTGGTCAGTTCATCCGCGTTGATCAGATGGCGCGGCACGTAACGTACGTCTTCCCCTGCCTCTACGTTGAAGCGTGCGACGTGTTTAGCGAACCTGGTGTAGTCAGTGTGGGGTGTTGTGACTACGCGCGCACGTTTGACGCTGAGCCCATTTCCGGTGACCTCCCGAACATGGGACAACCACGGTTGGAACCACTCGTAATCATCGGGTTCACTCGTGAGGTATTTGCGGAACGGTTCAGACTCGTCCGGTGTGTCATAGGTATCTGACACTTCAAGGTGAAACGCTTCCCGCTTGGCATCGCGGAACAGGTTGAGGAAATCGTCATTCTGCGCTAGCAGCATCACGGCCGTAGAACTTCCTCTCTAGCTTGGCTACCTCGATGACGGTTTCGTCGGGATAGATGTTCATCTGTTCTAGCGTCTCAGGGTCGGTGACTGGTCGGCCTACGAGGGTGAAAGTTCCCCTGCCCGTATCAGTCATGGTTGCGCCCACGAACGTGTCAGGGACAGCGAACCCAAGAAGCAGGTGCGGTATCTCGATGGTTCCTTGCGTGTCTGTCTTCCAGCCTTGGACTACGTAGGTGTGTTCGTCGGTGGCGTAGAGGCTCGGGCATCCGCCGCCGGTGGTTCCGCCGCTCCCGAGAAAAGTTAGCTCCATGGCATGTACTCCTGTCGCATGTATGCGCGGATATGCTTCCGCACCCCCAATGATCCCCCACCTAAGGCGGTTTCGTCGCTGTACGGGGCATGTGGAGCATTTCTGAGCATAGTTGTGGACTGGTCGCTGGTGTGGTTCGTACCGTCGTCCTCAACGCTGACGGCAGTTGAACGAAACAGAGTCGCTGCCGTCAGCGGAACTCACCTAGCTACCAGGAGGCTCGCAGTGCTCCCACAACGAACCCCGAACACGAAACGCCTGCACCCGATTGAGGTAGCACCGCCCGCGATCATTCGTCGGCTGCTGGAAGCACTTCAGCGGTTCGAGGTCCAAGAGCGGAAGGCATCGTGAGCGACCGGGTAAAGGATCGGGTGGATGCCCTGAACAAGCGGGCCGCGCTGAGGTCAATGACTGTTCGTCGTGTGCATGAGCCGCCATACGGTTGGATGCTGGCAAACCCGTTCCGTGTCGTCTGCTCGGGATCGTTGGAGAACATCGAGGCTTGGTTAACGGCTGCTGAGCTACAGGACAAGAAGCCTGTGATTCTGAATCCTGTTGCTACACAAGCAGATTACTGATGTCAGCAGGTCTGCTGGTCGCGTTCCTGGTGCCTACTGCTGCCCTGCTGGGGATTCTGTTTTGGCCGGTTGATGAGTAGCCGTCTCGACCGGGTTGCCTGCTGTTGGTCGTACCGGCCATGATCGAGGGACCTTGCCGACTGAGTTGGCTAGGTACGGAAGAAGCCCCCAGTTAGGCGCTGGGGGCTTCTTTTTGTGTTGCTGTGGGGTAGTAGGGGGTTAGGGGTGGATGGTGAACGTGTAGCCGGTCCTTGGGCGCTTCTCTGCGGTCAGGCCCTGGTCTACGTCCTCCGCGGTCTCAGCCCAGTTGATCGCGTTGACGGTTAGCAGGATCGGGTACGCGGTGTCGATCTCTCCGAACTCGTCGGGCGTGAAAGCGACCATGACCCACTGCGGGTTGTGCCGGTGGACGAGCAGCAACCACAGCATGTCCGCCATGTGCCCCTGTTGGGGTGTCGGCTGATGGGTTGCAGTCCAAGTGATCGCAGTACGGGGAAGGCTGGTCAGGTAGTTGATGGCAGCTTGCCCGGTGTGCTTGGTGGTGTTCATGCTGGTCACGGGGGGTCCGTCCATTCGGTGCGTGGTTGTGGTTTGCTGGCTGCTGGTTTGCCTCAATTCATGGCACGAGTGGTGGCACAAATTGAGGCAGATTGAGCACGATTTGAGCCGATTTCCAGCGAGCGAGCAGAGGATCAGGTCAGGAGTCAAATGCACTGGTCAACAGCACAGAATTCGTCCTCAACTGGGGTTTTGTCGGGATCGTTGGCGGTGTTGGTGTGATCACCATGCGCAACGTGAGCAAGTCGTACCCGACCTCGACGCGACCGGCGCTGGACAACGTTTCCGTCGATGTGGAAAAGGGCGAGTTCGTCTTCATCATCGGCCCGTCCGGTTCGGGCAAGTCGACTTTCATGCGACTGCTGCTCAAGGAAGAGGCGCCGACATCGGGCGAGATCCGGGTCGCCGACTTCCGGGTCGACAAGTTGCCGGGGCGGAAGGTGCCCAAGTTGCGCCAGCGGATCGGCTGCGTGTTCCAGGATTTCCGGCTGTTGCAGCAGAAGACCGTGGAACAGAACGTCGCGTTCGCGCTGGAGGTGATCGGCAAGCGCCGTCAGTTCATCGAACGGACGGTGCCCGAAGTGCTCGACATGGTCGGGCTCGGCGGTAAGGGGCAGCGGTTGCCCTCGGAGTTGTCCGGTGGTGAGCAGCAGCGGGTCGCGATCGCCCGCGCGTTCGTCAACCGGCCGCTGGTCCTGCTCGCCGACGAGCCGACCGGCAACCTCGACCCCGATACCAGCGCCGACATCATGGCCCTGCTGGAACGGATCAATCGGGTGGGGACCACGGTGCTGATGGCCACCCACGACAACCACATCGTCGACGCCATGCGAAGGCGGGTGGTCGAACTAGACCACGGCAGACTCGTGCGCGACGAAGCGACCGGCGTCTACGGGGTGGGTCGATAATGCGACTGAGTTTCCTGTTCACCGAGGTCGTCGACGGCCTGCGCCGCAATCTCACGATGACCATCGCGATGATCCTGACCACGGCGGTGTCGCTGATGATGCTCGGCGGCGGCATGCTGTCGGTGCGGATGGCCGACAAGACCGAGAACTTCTTCATCGGCCGCCTCGAGGTGCGTTTCTACCTCGACGACGCGGTCTCCGACACCGATCCCGACTGCGCCGCCGACCCGTGCAAGTCGCTGCTCGCCGACCTCAAGCAGACCTCGGGCGTGGAGAGCGTGCAGTTCCTCAACCGCGCCGACGCGCTGGAGGAGGCGAAGAAGCTGTTCGCGGATCAGCCGGAGATGGTGCAGTACATCGCCGACTCGCCGCTGCCTGCCTCGTTGCGGGTGAAGATGACCGATGCCGATCAGTATCAGCACATCTACGACAGCTTCGCGACGCGGCCCGGTGTGCGGATCGTGGCCAATGACAAGGAGTTCGTCGACCGGTTGACCAGCCTGTTCGACGGCCTACGCAATGCCGCGTTCGGTTTGGCCCTGGTGATGGCGCTGGCCGCGATGCTGCTGGTGCTGAACATGGTGCAGATCGCCGCGTTCACGCGGCGCACGGAGGTCGGCATCATGCGGTTGGTCGGCGCGACCCGCTGGTACACCCAGCTACCGTTCCTGCTCGAAGCCGTCGCCGCGGCCTTCGTCGGTTCGGTACTCGCGGTCCTCGGACTGGTCATCGCCCGGCCGCTGGTGATCGACCGGGCGCTCGGCCCGCTGTTCGACAGCAATGTCTTCCCGCGCATCACCGGCGACGACATCGCGGTGGTGGCCCTGACGATCGCCCCCGTCGGCATCGTCTTCGCCGCCGTCACCGCCTACCTCACGCTGCGCTACTACGTGCGCGAATAGGGGTCGTGTGCGAGGCTCGCGCCGAGTTGCGCCGCGAGCCGGGACCGCTGGCTGTCGAGGTCGGCGATGCGTCGTTCCAGCTCAGCGGTTCTCTCGGCCATGACTCGCACCGACATCTCGCAGGCCTGGACCGGTCCCGGGTCCTCGGCGCACGGCATGAGCAGGGCGATGTCATCGGTGTTCAGTCCCGCGGCGAGCAGTTCCCTGATCCGGGCGACCGTGGCCACCGCCGACGCGGGATAGCTGCGATAGCCATTGCCCTCGCGGTACGGATGCAGCAGACCCTGCTCCTCGTAGTAGCGCAACAGCCGGGTGGCGACCCCGGTGCGTTGCGCCAATTCGCCGATCAGCATGTGACCACCGGCACCTTCGCCTTGACCTTCACACCCATGTGTATCCCTAACGTCGCCCCCATGACCACGATTCCCCTCCACACCACCGTCTATGGCTCCGGCCCCGGAATCGTCCTCGCGCACGGCGCGGGCGGCGGGATCGAGAGCAATTTCGGCACTGTGATTCCCGCGCTCGCCGAGGCGCACACCGTGGTCGCCTCGGACTACCCGGGCGACGACACCCCGCTGGACCTCGACGGCCTCGCCGATGCCCTGGTGGCGGCCGCCGTCGACGCGGGTGTCGAGACCTTCACCATCGTCGCCTTCTCACTCGGCACCGCGGTGGCCGTGCGCGCTGCCGTCCGCCACCCCGAACGCGTCACCGGACTCCTGCTCACCGCAGGCCTGGCCACGCCCGACAATCGCGCCCGGCTGATCGCGCGGTCCTGGCAGGACCTCCTCGATCGGGGCGAGTACGAGTCCTTCGCCCGACTCGTGGTGCTCACCGGCTTCTCCACCGGCTTCGTCAACGATCTGCCCGTGGCCACCATCGATGACATCGTCGCGCAGACCGCCGCGTCGATTCCCGGCGGCACCCGCCGACAGGCGGCGCTCGTCGAGTCGGTCGACACGACAGCCGACCTCGCCGCCATCGCGGTGCCCACGCTCGTCGTGGCCACCACCGCCGACCTCCTCGTCGACCCGGCCAACTCGCGGGCACTGGCCGCCGCGATTCCCGGCGCGGAGTACGCGGAAATCGAAGCGGGCCACGTTGTCATGGTCGAGCGCCCCGACGAGTGGCACAAGCTGCTGACCGACTTCCTCGACCGCAACGAGCTCTAGATCCCTGCTGCGGCGGATGCGGGAACGAGCCAGGTCATCCGAGCGTGCGCAACTGCGGCCACAGTTGAGACCAAGGCCGGATCGGGTTGCGGCAGACGAACATCGGCTCACCCTGCTCGTCGTTGTCGATGCCGAGGCCGTTGTCGAGGGTGCCCGCGGGCTCGACGATCGAGCAGATCTCGGTGAGTCGTTCGCGGTCGATGCCGACGGTGAGGACCTCCGTCGCGGAGTCCGGCGGAGGTCCCCACCACCAGTAGGCATTGTGGCCGGAATGCGGTGTGGGCAGGGCGTATTCGGGACCGTAGCGCTCGATCGCGCCCGCCTCGCCGTAGTTGGCGGTGAGGATCGGGGCGCCCGGTGGGCGTGCGGCGGCGATCTGATAGACGTAGCGGGGCCAGGCGATGGTCTCGCCCGCGTCGTAGTTGACGGCGAGGACTGGCGAGTCCCGCAGCCACGCGATCGGCAGCACCGGCAGGAACAGCAGCGCCGACATCACCGCGTTCACCACGATCACCGAAGTGGCTGCCGCCCATCGCTTTCGGTCATCAGCCAGCCACCGGCACAGACCGACAGCGCCGGCCGCGAGCAGCACCGGATACATCCCGCCGAGGTAGTAGGCCTTTCCGCCGGTCACCAGGAACACCGCGAACAGCACAGCGTAGGTCAGCGGAAACGCCCGCCATCGCGAGTTCCACAACCGCCACAACCCGTACCCCCACAGCGGCACCAGCAAGGGCCCGAACAGCCCGAACTGCAAGAGCACGAACGTGATCGGTGAATCCGAGGTCCCCGACGAACCACCGGCGATCGCCCTGCTCAGCTCCCACTGCGGGAACCCGTTGTCCGCCTGCCACCACAGATACGGCAGCTGCAGCACCAGCGCGATCCCGACGGCGAACCCGAAGTACCTGGTGGCGAACAGCTTTCGCTCTCCTACCGCCGAGAGCGCCCCTGCCAGCACAAGAACCGGCACGATCAGCAACACCTTGTTCTGCAGCCCGATTCCCACAACCAGCCCGATCAGCAGCCACCATCGCGGATCCCGCCCGAGCTTCAACACCAGCAGACAGATCAGCGACCAGGCCGCCAGATCGAACACGGTGGTCCCCAGTAGGTGCCCCACGCCCATGACCAGCGCGGAACTCGCGACGGCACCGGCGGCCAGCGCTCGCGCGCCACGCCCACCGCCCAGCTCCCCCGCCATCAACCCCGCACACACCACGACGAACGTGGCCGCGGCGATCGCGGGCAATCTCATGACACATAACGAATCGGGATCGACCGCAGCCATGAATCTGGCCAGAAACGGCGACAACGGCGGCTGATCGGGGTAAGACCAGTCCAGTCGCCGACCAGCTGCCAGAAAGTACAGCTCGTCGCGGTGGCAGCCGTAACGCCCCGAGGTCGCCAGCAGAACGAGCGCGAAAACCGACGCTATGACGGGCACTCGACCAGCGTGACAGAAGTCGCCGATCCCACAATGGGTCAGCGCACATCTTACTCTGGAGTAAGATAGACTTACCGAAGAGTAAGATGGTGGGGTCGAAGGCACCCCGACAGCCGAGGAAATCAGGTGATGATGAGCACTCGAGACAGCGCGACGAAGCGACGTCCGAACGACACGTCCGCGGTCGGCCTCAGCCAGCCCAAACGGGACTGGATGGGCGCCGCGATGCGCGCTTTGACGACCATTACCGGGTCGGAGCTCGCGGGCAAGTACAACCTGCGCAAGCCGATCGAGCGAGTCACCTACGAGGGCACCAAGACCGGGTTCCGCACCCTGGGCGCGGCCACTCGTACGTTCGCCAAGGTCGCGGGCGGCGGTGAGCCCAAGCGTCTGGTCGACAACGAGTCCAAGACCAAGGACTACTTCGATCTCACCCCGTCCGACGAACAGCAGATGATCGTCGAGACCGTGCGTGATTTCGCGGGCGAGATCCTGCGCCCCGCGGCCTACGACGCCGACAACGCCGCCAAGGCCCCGCGTGATCTGCTCGAGCGCGCCGCCGAACTCGGCATCACCCTGATCAATGTGCCCGAGGAGCTCGAAGGCGCGGCTTCCGAGCGCGGCGCCGTCACCAACTCCCTGGTCGCCGAGGCTCTCGCGCACGGCGACATGGGCCTGGCGCTGCCGATTCTGGCACCCAGCGGTGTCACCGTCGCACTCTCGCAGTGGGGCACCGACGCTCAGCAGCAGACCTACCTGCCCGCCTTCACCGGCGATGCGGTGCCGCAGGCGTCCGTGGTGATCAACGAGCCGCGCGCCCTGTTCGACCCGTTCGCGCTGCAGACCAAGGCCGTTCGCTCCCCCAGCGGCTTCAAGCTCACCGGTGTGAAGAGCCTGGTCCCGGCCGCCGCCGATGCCGAGCTGTTCATCGTGGCCGCCGAGCTCGACGGGCGCCCCGCGCTGTTCATCGTCGAGTCCGACACCGCCGGGCTGTCCGTGGAAGCCGATCCGAGCATGGGTCTGCGCGCCGCGGGCCTCGGCCGGCTGATTCTGGACAACGTGGCCGTCGGCGCCGACGCCATCCTCGGCGATGGTGACGCCAAGACCCGCGCCGCCGAGTACGGCGACGCCGTGCAGCTCGCCCGGCTCGGCTGGGCTTCGCTGGCCATCGGCACCGGCCAGGCCGTGCTCGACTACGTGATCCCGTACGTGAACGAGCGCGAAGCGTTCGGCGAGCCCATCTCGCATCGTCAGGCGGTGGCCTTCATGGTCGCCAACATGGCGATCGAGCTCGACGGACTGCGTCTGGTGACTCTGCGGGGCGCCTCCCGCGCCGAACAGGGTCTGTCGTTCGCCCGTGAGGCGGCGCTGGCGCGCAAGCTGGCCACCGACAAGGGCATGCAGATCGGTCTGGACGGCGTGCAGCTGCTCGGCGGCCACGGCTTCACCAAGGAACACCCGGTCGAGCGGTGGTACCGCGACCTTCGTTCCGTCGGTGTCGCCGAAGGCATCGTGCTGGTCTAGGCCCGTTTCTCACCTTCGAAGGAGCCCCCTCATGATCAATCTCGAACTCCCCAAGAAGCTGAAGGCGAGCGCCAACCAGGCCCACCAGGTCGCCTCGCAGATCTTCCGTCCCATTTCCCGCAAGTACGACCTCGCCGAGCACGAGTACCCGGTCGAGCTCGACACGATGGCCGCCATGATCGAAGGGCTCGCCGACTCCGGCACCCAGAAGATCGGTGGCGCCGCGGGCGGCCGTAACGACGAGGCCGGCTCGGACCTCACCGCGAATGCCAACGGCGGCAACATGTCCGCGCTGCTCAACTCCCTCGAGACCTCGTGGGGCGATGTCGGCCTGATGCTCACCATCCCCTACCAGGGACTGGGCAATGCCGCGATCGCCGCCGTCGCGACCGACGAGCAGCTGGCGCGTTTCGGCAAGGTGTGGGCCGCGATGGCGATCACCGAGCCGTCCTTCGGATCCGACTCCGCCGCCGTCACCACCACTGCCACCCTCGACGGCGACGAGTGGGTGCTCAACGGCGAGAAGATCTTCGTCACCTGCGGTGAGCGCGCCACCCACATCGTGGTGTGGGCCTCGGTCGACAAGAGCCTCGGTCGCGCCGCGATCAAGTCCTTCGTCGTCCCGCGTGACGCTCCGGGCCTGTCGGTGGCACGGCTCGAGCACAAGCTCGGCATCAAGGCTTCCGATACCGCGGTGCTGCTGCTGCAGGACTGCCGTATCCCCGCCGACAACATCCTCGGCTCGCCGGAAGTCAACGTGGAGAAGGGCTTTGCCGGGGTCATGCAGACCTTCGACAACACCCGCCCCCTCGTGGCGGCGATGGCCGTCGGCGTCACCCGCGCCGCGCTCGAGGAACTGCGCACCATCCTCACCGAGGCGGGTGTCGAGATCTCCTACGACACCCCCGCGATGAACCAGTCCGCCGCGGCCGCTGAATTCCTGCGCATGGAAGCCGACTACGAATCGGCCTACCTGCTCTCCCTGCGCGCCGCCTGGATGGCCGACAACAAGAAGCCGAACTCGCTACAGGCCTCGATGGCCAAGGCCAAGGCAGGCCGCACCGGCACCGACGTCACCCTCAAGGCAGTGGAGCTCGCGGGCACCATCGGCTACTCCCAGCGCACCCTCCTCGAGAAGTGGGCCCGCGATTCGAAGATCCTCGACATCTTCGAAGGCACCCAGCAGATCCAGCAGCTGATCGTGGCTCGCCGCGTGCTCGGAAAGACCAGCTCCGAGCTGAAGTGACCTGGTAGACAACAGAAATCCGGTGCGAGTCGACTGCTGACTCGCACCGGATTTTCTTGTTTCGACGCATTCGCTTGCCCGGCAGCAGATCTCGCGTATCGAAATTTCCTTCATGGTGTTTGAACTTCACGGTGCGGGCATTCCCGCAGAGGAAGAGATAGGGAACACCATGGGCGTATTTCGCAGCGCGAACAGATATCGACGACGTGATCGGGTCCGGTCCGGCCGGCGCGGGTGGCGGTCGGTCCGAAACCGGGGCTGGGGCCGCCGGTCCTATGAACGGGCGCCGCGCAGGTCCACCGGTTCCGGCGGAGTGGAGGCAGCCGCCCGTTTCGGTTTCGTGGCGCGTGGCATCGCCTACATCGTGATCGGCATTCTCGCCTTCCTGCTGGCGATCGGAACGGCCGAGCACGAGCCGGACGGCGGCGGGGCACTGGCCGCGATCGCCGCGAAGCCGCTGGGCTATCTGCTGCTGTGGATCCTCGTGTTCGGCTTCGCCGCGCTGGTCGTGTGGCGCGTGGTGCAGGTGGCCGGTGCCCGGCGGACCTATTCGGGCGGACACCGCGCCTACGCCGTGATCTCCGGAATCGTCTACGCCCTGGCCTTTTGGGCCACCCTGCGGTTCGTGATGCACGGCCGCACGCCGACGCCGAGTGATGCGGTCGCCCGCGATCTGACCGGCCGAATCCTGAGCTGGGACGGCGGGCAGGTGGTCGTGCTGCTGATCGGTGTCGCCATCCTGGCCTTCGGCGTCTGGCAGACAGTGCGCGGTCTGCGCCTCGACTTCGCCGAGGACCTTCGGATGGGCTGGATGACGCACGGTATGCGGCAGGCCGCGATCTGGCTGGGCCGGGTCGGCTATCTCGCTCGGGGCGCGATCGTGATCGGCATCGGCTTCGCCGCCGTGGTGGCGGCGGTGAACTATGACGCGGCGGCCGCCAAGGGTGTCGACGCGGTACTGCACGATTTCGCGGGAAACCCCTTCGGCCCTTGGCTACTCATGCTGATCGCGCTCGGCCTCATCGCATTCGGTGGGTTGTCCTTCCTCGAGGCCAAGCACCGCAGGACCTACGGCGGTGTCCCGGTCTGATCCGCAGACCGCGTCGGTGTCATCGGCGTTTGCCGGATCAGCCCGGATCGGCGCCTGCGCGGCGATACGTTGATGGTCGGATTGTTCCGGCACACGACGGTGATGGGATGCGCGTTTTGAAGATCGACACAACGCTGACCGGCGGGCTCGCCACGATGGGCAAGGATGCCGCCGCCGCGGAGGCCGCCGGGTACGCGGGTATCTGGACGTTCGAAGGGGCCCACGACCCGTTCCTGCCGCTACTGCTTGCCGCCGAGCACACGGAACGGGTCGAGCTGGGTACCTCGATCGCGGTGGCGTTCGCCCGCAATCCGCTGTTGCTGGCCACCATCGCGTGGGATCTCCAGGCGTACTCGCGCGGACGGTTCGTGCTCGGCCTCGGTAGCCAGATCCGCGCGCACATCACCCGGCGCTACTCGATGCCGTGGAGCCGACCGGCCGACCGGATGCGTGATCTGGTGCTGGCGGTGCGCGCCATCTGGGCGAGCTGGGAGGACGGCGGGCGGCTCGATTATCAGGGCGAGTTCTATCAGCACACCCTGATGCCGCCGCTGTTCCGCCCCGACGCCGCCGAGGTGGCCGGGTTCGGCCCGCCGCCGATCTATCTCGCGGGTGTCGGCCCGGGGATGACCGCGGTCGCGGGGGAGGTCGCCGACGGATTCATGTCGCACCCGTTCTGCACTCCGAGATTTCTGCGCGAGGTGACCGTGCCCGCTCTGGCACAGGGTGCGGTGCGCGCGCGGAAACCCGTAGGCGACATCGTGATCCACCATTCGGCGATGGTCGCGACGGGCAGATCCGCGAGCGAACTCACCGCGGCCAGGCAGGCCATCCGAAAGCAGCTGGCTTTCTACGGATCGACACCGGCCTACTGGCCGATTCTCGAGCTGCACGATCGGGCCGAACTCGGACCCCGGCTCAAAGGTATGTCCAAGAACGGGGAATGGGATCGGATGGCCGACCTCATCGACGACGATTTCCTCGACGCCGTCGCGATCACGGCCACCGATCCCGCCCGCGCGGCGGAGCAGCTGCACGAGCGTTACGACGGAATCGTGGAGCGGCTCGGCTTCAACACGCCCTATCGGGTGGACCCCACGCTGCTGACAGAACTGTTGCGGGAGTTGTGATTTCGCGCTAACCGTCGAGTCGGCCGACGGTGTCAGAGCGCTGTCGTATCGTCGGCGTGGAGTTGGCGGTTGAGTCGACGGGGGTCGACTTCGAGGAGGGGTCGATCCCACTGCGCCAGCTCGGCGGCGGAGGCGTAGGTGGTGTCGAGGAAGTGCAGGAGGGTGGCGTCGGGGTCGGGGGAATTTCGGACCGATTCGTAGGGGAGGACGAATTCGCCGAGGGTGGTGTCCCACTGGGCGCCGTCGGGGCCTGCGGGGCGGCCGGAGTAGCCGTCGGGTGCGGGATAGGAATAGGCGTAGAAGGTGCCTTCGGTACCGCCGGGCCAGAAGCCGGCGCTGGCGCATTCGCGGGAGTAGGCCTCTTCCATCACCCAGTCGGCGCAGTTCGGGGCGCCGCCGGGGTGCAGGGGCGCGGGGCGGCCGGAGAAGCGCGTGCAAGCCAGGTCGAAGGAACCCCAGAAGAACTGCACCGGACTGGATTTCCCGGCGAAACCGGCACGCCAGAGCTGGAAGACCCGCTCGATCTGGACGAGCTGTTGCCAGAACAGGTGGACGGCATCCGCGTCATAGGAGTGGTGGGTGGTGTCCTCGGCGAACGGGATGGCCGGATCGACCTCGTTCGGTGACGCCTCGATGTCGACCACGATGTCGAGCCGGCCGAGTACGTGGCCGAGCTCGGCGTAGAAGTCGGCGACCGTGCGCGGGCGCAGAGCGATGGTGGCATGGCGGCCGTCGCTGCTGCGCAGGACGAGTTCGTGGTCGACGAAGTCGAATTCGATGTCGAGCAGGCGGCCGTCGACGGGAATCGCACCGGTCGCCATCCCGCGCGCGCTGACCGCGAACGTGACATTCCACCAGTGGTTGACCAGCGGCGTCCCCGCCAATTTCAGCTTGCCGATGATCTGCGACCACATGTGCAGGGTGTCGCGGGTATCGGACCAGGAATCGACGCGCAGGGTCGGCCAGACGGCCTTGGCGGGAGTTGAACGAGCCATCGGATTCCTCGCTCTCTCGGTGCGCGACCGACATGGGTCCCGCCCGTTCACAGCCAGGTGCGCTGGCTGACTGGTCAACCGTTCGGCGTGTCCTCGGACGTTTCATCCTACGTCGGTGCTGGTAGATCGCACCGCAACGGCGTTTCCGACCACCGCGGGGTTGTGTGGGACTCCGAGTCTCATATAACCTGGAGCTTGCGCCACACCAAAGGAGACACCACCGATGCTGTCGACAATCAAGAACACCGCCACCGATCCCGAGTACCACGAGATCCTGCGCAACCTGTCCGAAGGTTCGGTCAACCGGCACTTCGACCCCTACGTCGACATCGACTGGGACTCACCGGAATTCGCCGTGCACAGCGACGACCCGCGCTGGATCATGCCCGATGAGGACCCGCTCGGCCGTCACCCCTGGTACAAAGCCCAGCCGATCGAGAAGCAGATCGCCATCGGCATGTGGCGCCAGGCCGGTATCGCCAAGGTGGGCCTGGATTTCGAGCAGCTGCTCATCCGCGGGCTGATGCAGTACCTGGTGTCGGTCCCCAACGGCGACCCGGAATTCCGCTACATCACCCACGAGGCTGCCGAAGAGTGCAACCACACGATGATGTTCCAGGAGATGATCAACCGCATCGGCTATCGCGATGTGGTCGGCATGGGCACCATCGATCGCAAGCTGACGATGGCCATCTGGCCCGCGGTGAAGTACTTCCCCGAGCTGTTCTTCACGATGATCCTCGGCGGCGAGGAGCCGATCGACCACCTGCAGAAGTCACTGCTGCGCGCCGGCGTCGACCTGCATCCGATGGTGCAGCGGGTCATGCAGATCCATGTGGCCGAGGAAGCCCGGCACATCTCCTTCGCGCACGAATACCTGCGGCGGAACGTGCCCGGCATGAATCCGATCACGAAATCGGTTCTCTCCGTGGCCTTCCCGATCGCCATGCGGGTGATGCTCGACATGATCATGACGCCGCCGAAGGAATTCGTCGAGAAGTTCGGCATTCCGGCGGAGGTCATGCGTGAGGCGTACTGGAGCAGCGAGGAATCGCAGACCACCATGCGCAATATCTTCGGAGACGTGCGTGCGCTGGCCACCAACAGCGGCCTGATGAACCCGGTCGCCAAGCTCACCTGGCGCCTGCTCGGTATCGACGGCCCGGTGACCCGCTATCGCAGCGAACCGGCCCGCAAAGTCGCCTGAGTGATCGGGTGAACGTCGACGTCCCGCCGGCCAATCGTCGCGGCGGGCCGTCTTGTCTCATCGGGAGCAAGACTGTACACAGCGATGTACAGTTGACTATGGCCGATTACGACAGTGTGCCGCTGACCGAATTACGTGGTCAGCTCGGTAGTGTTTTCGACGGGGTGTCCGCGAGCGGACGGCCGGTGATCGTGACGCGGGAGGGGAAAGAATTGGTCGCGGTGGTACCTGCTGAGGTGTTGCGGCACGGGGCGTTGCCCCCCGCGTACTTCAACGATGATCTGCGCGAACAGATCCTGGGCAAGCTCGACGCCAGGATCACCCAGCATTCCGCGGAGGACATCGCCGAGGCCGAAGCCAAACTGAGCAAGCTGATGGGCGCGCTGGACAGTCGCCAGTGAGCGTCGCCGATCACACCGCGCTCACCTCGCTGGCACTATCGCCACTGTTCGGGCAGGTGATCATGCGCCAGTTCACCCAGCAGCGCCGAATCCTGGTGGTGCCCACCGTGAGTCTGATGGCCGCGATGCGCGCTGTGGACAACATCGACGAACTCGGGCGCCTGCTCGACAATCGCGTCGCCGTGCGCTGGGCCGAACTCGACGCGCCCACCGCGATCCGTATCGGCACCACGGTGCCGATCGCCGACGACCACCTCGACTGGCCGTTGATCGCGCCCGTGGTGTTCACCGCGCAGAATCTGGACATGCCGGTCCTCACCGCCAAACCCGAGATGTATCGGGGATACAAGGTAGAGATCGCGAACATGCCATAGCCGACCCCTCGAGGTCCTGAACTCGGCTTTTCCCGGGGTAGTGAGCAACCCCACATCCGCTGTCGGTACGGTGCACAGCGGACGATTTACCAGGGAAAGCAGTACCAGGAACACTCTAGGAGAGCTGGTTATGCATCATCTGAGTTTCATGCGTCGCTTCACCACCGCGGTAGCCGTCACCTCGGCCGCCGCCGCCATGGTCTTCGCGGGCCCCGCGGTCGCGGATCCGGCACCGCAGACTGTCGATGTGGCCTCGGCCGTCGCACAGCTGCGCACGTCGGTGAAGGACAATCCGGGCGCACTCGCCGCCCTGGACAAGCTCACCGCCACCGGCACCGTCGACGTCGCACTGCCCGCGCAGCCGTACCAGATTCCCGCGACCTCCGACATCGGCCAGAACGGCGGCGGCCCCGGGGTGTACGGCTCGGGCATCGCCCTCGATATCGACGGCTTCCGCTTCGGCTTCTTCGGCGGGCCGGGCACCATCTCGCCCAATCAGGCCGGCGCCAAGCTCGAGGTCATGTGGCTGAACCTGTCCAGCGGGCAGAGCGGTACCGCGGTCCTGGCCGAACACCAGGACGTGCCGGTGGACACCACCATTCGCACCGCATCGCTGAACACCGGCGGCGGGCTCATCGTGGCCGCGGTCTTCGGCAACATGTGGCACCGCTGGTCCGTGCCGGTCAGCGAGGCGCACCCGGACGGGTTCGCCTACCAGCTCGGCACGATCCAGCAGCCCTCGTTCGGGGCTGTCACGCGCTAACTTTCGTCCACCGCGCACCCCGGGTCCACGCGGCCCCGGGGTGCGTTGTCGTTTCGATGATGCAGCGCAACAGCTTCGGTGTGGCGTAGGTTGACCGGCGTGGAGGATCTGGTCGACCGACTCGAAGAACTGGAACGCCGTGTTGCCGCCCTGGAGAGCGCGCAACCCGAGGACGCACAGCTGCCGTGGGCGGTGGCACGGCTACGGCAGGAGTTCGCCGATGCCGGGCAGCGCACCGGCGGCGTGCTGCTGGCGGGCGCGCTGCAATTGCCGACCGGCGAGCGATTCGATTGGCAGGCTCAATACGCCACCGATGCCATCGTCGGCGATGTCTGGACTATCGAGGCCGCCAATTGTCTTGCCGCACTGGCAAACCCGGTGCGACTGCGACTGTTGCAGGAGATCGTCTACGGCCGAAGGACCGCCGCCGATCTCGCCGCGATCGAAGAACTCGGCACCTCGGCCGAGATCTACCAGCATCTGCGCCAGCTCGCCGCGGTCGGCTGGTTGCAGACCGCGGGTCTCGGCCGCTTCGAGGTACCGGAGGGCAGGCTCGTCCCGCTACTCGCTGCACTGGCCGCCGCGCAGCGCTGACCTGGGCGGCGTCTTCATAAGATGTCCTAATTGTCCGTATAGACTACTGTGACGCAACGCACATCGACTGATACGGTGAGCGTCGAGTGATCAAAGCAGCGGAGGTAGTCGAGTGAACATGTCACATCTGCGCGAAAGCGTGAAGGCGATCGGCGTACTGCGCGCACGCGGGGTCTCCGATCCCAAGAAGCCGCTCGAGACCCTGCGGACGATGAAGGAATCGAAGATCTACGGCCCGCAGGCCACCCTCGTGCGCCATTCGGCCCGTGTCGCCCCCGATCAGGTGGCCCTCGTGGACGAGCGCGGTGAGCTGACCTATCGCGAACTCGATCAGCAGTCCACCGCCATCGCCCGCGGCCTGCGTGAAGCGGGCATCGTCGAGGGCACGGTCATCGCGGTGCTGGCCCGCGATCACCGCGGCCTGATCATGTCGATGATCGCGGCGGGCAAGCTGGGTGCGCGGATCGCGCTGATGAACACCGGCTTCGCCAAGCCACAGTTCGCGGAGGTGTGCGAACGCGAGAACGTGCGCGCGGTGCTGCACGACAGCGAGTTCCTCGGCCTGCTCGACGCACTGCCCGCCGACCTGCCGCGCTACCTCACGTGGGTCGACGAAGGCACCGCGCTTGCGGCTGGTGCGACGACATTCGACGATCTGATCGCGAACAATGCCACCGAGGATCTGCCCGCGCCGAGCAAGCCGGGCGGCTTCATCATCCTCACCAGCGGCACCACCGGCCTGCCGAAGGGCGCACCGCGCACCAAGGTCACGCCGATGGCCACCGCGCAGTTCGTCGACCGCGTGCCCTTCCCGAGGCGGGGCACGGCGATGATCGTGTCGCCGATTTTCCACAGCACGGGTCTGGGCACCTGGCTGGTCAACACGATCCTGTCGAACAAGATCGTGATGCGCCGCCGATTCGACGCCGAGGCCACCCTCGCCGCGATCGCCGAGCACAAGGTCGAGATGCTCGTCTGCGTGCCGACGATGCTGCACCGGATGACCGAGCTGCCGCCGGAGGTCCGCGCGAAATACAACCTGTCGTCGCTGAAGGTCATCCTCTTCGCCGGTTCCGCGCTCACCCCGGAACTGTGCATCCGCGCCACCGAGGCCTTCGGGCCGGTGCTCTACAACCTCTACGGGTCGACCGAGGTCGCCATCGCGACCATCGCGAACCCGGCAGAGCTGGCGGAGGCGCCGGGAACGGTCGGCCGGTCGCCGATCACCTGCGAGGTCCGCCTCTACGACGAGCAGGACCAGCCGGTCCAGACGCCGGGCGCGCGCGGCCGGATCTTCGTGCGCAGTGGCGCGCCGTTCGAGGGCTACACCGACGGCAGGCACAAGCAGATCATCGACGGGTTCATGTCCAGCGGCGACATGGGCCATTTCACCGAGACCGGGCTGCTCATGGTCGACGGCCGCGACGACGACATGATCGTCTCCGGTGGCGAGAACGTGTACCCGCAGGAAGTCGAGAACCTGCTGGTCGAGCGGCCCGAGATCTTCGACGTGGCGGTGATCGGCGTCGACGACCCGGAATTCGGAAAGCGCCTGCGCGCCTTCGTCGTTCTCGAAGAGGGCCAGACGATCGAGGCCGCCGAGATCCAGGCGCACGTCAAGGCGAATCTGGCCAGGTTCAAGGTGCCGCGCGAGGTGGTCTTCCTCGATGAACTGCCCCGCAACGCCACCGGCAAGATCGTGCGCCGCACCCTCATCGACTATGAGGTCTCACAGGGATAGACCCGGGTTACTACGGAGTAGACAGCACGGCCGGATCGCTTGCTAGTGTTAGCAACAGCACTGGATCTCGAAGACGCGGTCCGGCCTGCGGTTCTGCGCGGGCTCGGTCTGCCGGAAGGCTGTTCGATGTCTCTGTCTCTGCCCGCGCTAGGTACCACCGCCCGACGTGCCGGTGATTTCGCGCTCGGCGTCAAGGTCATGGTGGATCGCAAGCTGTTCAATCCGCTGCGCCTCGACCACGCCGCCCGTTCGTTCCGCAATGTCTCGAAGTTCGGCCCGTTCGCCGGCGTCGTCATGCACGCCGCGCAGAGCAGGCCGCAGGCGGGCGCGATCGTCGACGAGCTGGGTGAGATCACCTTCGGCGAACTCGACGCACAGGCCAACGCGTTCGCCCGCGGCCTGCGCGCCAGCGGGATCAGCGAGGGCGACGTGGTCGCCGTGCTGGCCCGCGACCATCGCGGCATGGTGTTGAGCCTGCTCGCGGCGGGCAAGCTCGGCGTGCGCGCGGTGCTGATGAACACCGGGTTCGCCAAGCCGCAGTTCGCCGATGTCGCCGCCCGCGAGAAGGTCAAGGCGGTGCTGCACGACAGCGAGTTCGTCGACCTGATGAGCGCCATCCCCACCGAGATCCCGCGCGTACTCACCTGGGTCGATGAAGCGCACGGCGCCGACCCGTCGATCCCGACCGTGGCGTCGCTGTCGGCGGGCCGTTCGGACGCCGCGGTCGACGCGCCGAGCAAGCCCGGCGGCATGGTGATCCTGACCAGCGGCACCACCGGCACCCCCAAGGGCGCACCGCGCGACAAGGTGAGCCCGTTCGCCTCGGCGCAGTTCGTGGATCGGGTGCCGCTGCCCAACAACGGCACCATGATCATGGCGGCGCCGATCTTCCACGGCACCGGCCTGTCGCAGTTCACCCTCGGGCTCGCCCTCGGGAACCGGGTCATCTTCCAGCAGCGCCGGTTCGATCCGGAGCAGACTCTCGCCAATGTGGTGAAGTACAAGGCGGATTCGCTGGTCGTGGTGCCCACCATGTTGCAGCGCATCCTCGATCTGGACGAGCAGATCCTGGCGAAGTACGACCCGTCGACGATGAAGGTCATCTTCGCCGCGGGCTCGGCGATCGCGCCCGACGTGGTGACCCGAACCCTCGACTACTTCGGTGATTCGCTCTACAACCTCTACGGGTCCACCGAATGCGCGGTGATGACCGTGGCCACTCCCGAGGATCTGCGCAAGGCGCCGACCACCGCGGGCAAGGCACCGGTCGGCATCCGGATCGTGTTGCTCGACGAGAACCGCAAGCCCATCACCGCGCCGAACGTCACCGGAACGATCTTCGTCGACAACGGCTTCGCGTTCACCGGCTACACCGACGGCCGGACCAAGGAGATGGTCGACGGGATGATGTCCAGCGGCGACGTCGGCCATTTCGATGCCGACGGGCTGCTCTTCATCGACGGCCGCGACGACGACATGATCGTCTCCGGCGGCGAGAACGTCTTCCCGTTGGAGGTGGAGAACCTCATCGCGGGTCGCGCCGACGTGTTCGAGGCGGCGGTGGTCGGTGTCGATGACCACGACTACGGCAAGCGGCTGCGCGCGATCGTGGTGCCCGGCCCGGAGTCCAAGCGTGACGCCAAGGAGATCAAGGACTTCGTCCGCGAGAACCTGGCCCGCTACAAGGTGCCGCGCGAGGTGATCTTCGTCGACGAACTGCCCCGCAACGCGACGGGCAAGCTGCTGCGCAAGCCACTGGTCGAGATGGCGGTCGAGGCGGACTGAGCAGGCAACCATAGTCCGCCCGATCGTGTCGGGCGGGCGATTGCCGTCGACTATTATCAGCGCGTGATCATCGGGTTCGAGCAGGCGTCCGCGCCGTCGCGTGCTGTCGGCGCGCGGCTGCGTGGTGCCTGCGCGGGCTCGATGTCGGGCGCGCTGTCGTTGGCGGCGCACGGTATGGCCGCCGGTGGGGCGCTGCCGGGCAGCACGGCGATCGTGTTGCTGGCGGCGGCCTCGGCGATTGTCGGCGCACTCGTCGCCGGGGTGGGTCCGCTGCGCAGCGGTGCGCTCGGACTGGCGGCGGTGTTGCTGGGCGGTCAGCTGATCGGCCACACCACGATGAGCTGGTCCGGGCACTCGCACTCGGCGGACGATTCGCTCGGACTCGGCATGCTCACCGCCCACACGGTCGCGGCGCTGCTCGCGGCCGCGGTGATCGTCGGCGCCGAAGCCGCGTACCGGATCGGCAGCGCCGTCTTGGCGCGCATTCTGCCGCTGCGCTACCGAACTCCCCGCATCCCCGACCCGGCGCCCCTGCGCCTGACCTACCGCGACCGCGTCATCCTGCGAATCTTCGCCACGCCGTCGCTGCGCACCCGCGCTCCCCCGCTCGCGATTCCTTTCTGAACTCTCCCTCACCCGGTGCACGGATTCTTCGCCGTGCGCTGCCCCGTGCGCATCGAGTGTCCGCCGACTTGTCGGTGACTCGATGTGCGATCGGCTGTGCCCACCGGGTCCAAGTACTCCAGAAATGAATCAGCATGAGCATCACGGACACTCGTCCGGCCGAGGAGAACTCCCCCTCGGCACAACCACCGGTCTCCGGTGAACGTCCACGTTCCGGCTCGCGCCGCGGCTTCCATCTCTACCCGCTGGCCCTGCGCCTGCATTTCTATGCGGGAATCTTCATCGCACCGTTCATCCTGATCGCCGCGCTCACCGGCGCGCTCTACGCGATCGCGCCGACGATCGAAGGGTTCGTCTCGCGCGATCTGCTCCGCGTCGAAACCACCGGCCCCGAGCAAGCCCTGTCGACCCAGGTCGGGGCGGCTGTCGCGGCCCGTCCCGATCTGACGCTGGTCGCGGTCGCCCCGGCACCGAACGAGGGCGATACCACTCGCGTCCTGTTCAACGATCCGACGCTCGGTGATTCCGAGCGGCTGTCGGTGTTCGTCGACCCGCACACCGCCCAGTCGGTCGGCGAGTCCGTGGTCTACGGAAGCGGTGGCGCGCTGCCGCTGCGGACCTGGCTCAGCGAGTTCCATCGCAGCCTGCACCTGGGCGAACCCGGCAGGCTCTACAGCGAACTGGCCGCGTCGTGGCTGTGGGTGATCGCGTTGTTCGGGCTGGTGCTGTGGGTGCATCGGGTGCGTAAACGGCGCGACCGCAGGTCCGCGCAGTGGTTGCTCAAGCCGGATCTGTCCCAGACCAGGCGTCGAAAGATGAACTGGCACGGCGCGATCGGCGTCTGGATCCTGCCCGTGGTGCTGCTGCTCTCGGCCACCGGCATGACCTGGTCGACCTATGCGGGCGAGAACGTCACGAAGCTGCGCGAGGAACTCAGCTGGACCACACCCTCGGTGAGCGTCGCCCTGCCGGGTGCCGGGTCCGCGGGTGCCGCACCGGCGCCGAGCGACCACCACAGCGCAGGCCACGTCGCACCGGCACCGGTAGACCCCGCGGCTCAGATCGCGCAACTCGATCGGGTCTACGACGTGGCCCGTGCCAACGGCATCACCCAGGGCGCCGAAATCTCCATCCCGGCAACGCCCGCGAAGGCGTTCGGCGTGAAGGAACGGCGCCTGCCCGGCACGTACACCATCGATTCGCTCGCCGTCGACGGGTCGACCGGCACGGTCACCGATCGACTGGCGTTCGCCGACTGGCCGCTGATGGCCAAGCTCACCAACTGGGGCATCGCTTTCCACATGGGTCTGCTGTTCGGCCTGGTCAACCAGCTGCTGCTGCTCGCGATCATGGGTGGCCTCGTCACCGTGATCGTGCTCGGTTACCGCATGTGGTGGCAGCGTCGCCCCACCCGTAGGGCCGCGCTGCCCGTCCCGCCACGGCGTGGGGTGCTGCGCCGCACGTCGCCGTGGATCACCGTTCCGCTGGTCGGCGCGGCGGTCGCTCTCGCCTGGTTCATCCCGCTGATCGGGGTGAGCTTGCTCGTCTTCCTGCTGATCGATATCGCATTGGGACTCGCCGCGCGTGCGGAGAAGGTGTAACGCATGGCTAACTATCGAGGAAACATCCCATGTAACCCATGAACCTCGATGATCGGAGCTTCCCCCATGAGAACCTCAGCTCGCGCAGTTGCGATGTGCCTGGCCGCTCCGGTCGTCGCGATCGCCTTGACCGGTGTCGCCGCGGGTACAGCCGCTGCTGATCCCGGTTGCCAGGGGTCGATGAACGGCCAGTGGGCGTTCAACGGTGGATGTTATGGCGGCGAGGGCACCTACCGGCTCGAGGTCGACTGCATCGGATACAACATCGCGCCCTTCGCCGTCGGGCCGTTCACGATCCGCCAGGATCTGCCCGTCGGCCAGGCGGGCACAGTGGCGTGCTTCGGTCCGAACTGGTCCAGCGCGGGCTGGGCTGTGGGTTCGCGGATCTTCCGGCTCTGACACCGCATCGCGCGGACTGGGCCCTAGGATCCGATGATGGCGCTGTCCCGTCGACAACTCCTGCGTACCGGCGTGGCAGGTTCCATCGCCGCGCTGGTGGGGGTGTCGGCGGTGAGCAGTGCGAGGTTCGCCGCGCCCCGGTGGCTCGGCGAACCGTTCTCCCTCGGGGTCGCGTCCGGCGAACCGACCTCGGACGGGGTGGTGTTGTGGACGCGCCTGGCCCCCGATCCGCTCGCACCCGACGGGTACGGCGGGATGACCCTCGACGCGGTGACCGTCGATTACGAGGTCGCCGAGGACGAACGGTTCACGAAAGTGGTGGCCAGGGGGTCGGCGGTGGCCACCCGCGCACTGGGCCACAGCGTGCATCCCGAGGTTGCCGGGCTGGCACCGGATCGCTGGTACTACTACCGATTCCGGGCCGGCTCGGCGATCTCACCGATCGGCCGCACCCGCACGGCGCCGCCACCGAACAGCCCGACCGAGCGGCTCCGGTTCGCCTTCGCGTCGTGCCAGTCGTGGAGTTCGGGCTACTACACCGCCTATGAGCATCTCAGCGCCGAAGACCTCGACCTGGTCGTCCATCTCGGCGACTACATCTACGAATCCTCCTGGGTCCTCGCCCGCCGCGGTGCGCGGATGCCGCCGCAACTCGCCGGCGAGGCGGTGGATCTGGCCGGCTACCGATTGCGCTACGCCCAGGCCAAGGGTGAAGCGCCGCTGCAAGCCGCGCACGCGGCGTTCCCCTGGCTGGTCACCCTCGACGACCACGAACTCGACAACAACTGGGCCGGTGACAGTCCCGGCCTCGGACTCGACGTGTACCGCCTCCCGCCGCTGTTCCGGCGCCGCAAAGCCGCCGCCTTCCAGGCCATGTACGAGCATCAGCCGATGCGACTGGCCCAGCTGCCCGCAGGCCCGTCGATGCACCTGCACCGGCGCTACCGGTTCGGCGATCTGGCCGAGTTCACCATGATCGACACCAGGCAGTACCGCACCCCACAGGCCTGCGGCGACGGCTCCGCGGTGATCGGATGCGCCGACCGGTTCGCCACCGACCGCACCATTCTCGGTGCGGCCCAACGTGACTGGCTCGTCGACGGCTTCGCCACCTCGACCGCCCGCTGGCAGGTACTCGGCAACCAGGTCGCCATGGCCCAGTCCGACTACGACCCCGGCCCCGACCTGTTGCTCGGCACGGATGCGTGGGACGGCTATGTCGCCGACCGCAATACGGTGCTGGCCGCGGCCGCCGACCAGGCTGTCGAGAACCTGGTCGTGATCACCGGCGACCGCCACGAGAACTATGTCGCCGACCTACGCCGCGACTATGCCGATTCCGAATCCCCCGTCGTAGCAACCGAGTTCACCGGAACCTCGATCAGCACCGGCAGCGACGGCGCCGACCTCACCGACGCGGGCCGCGCCCTGCTGGCCGCCAACCCGGACATGAAGTTCTACAACCGCCAGCGCGGCTATGTCCGCGTCGACCTCGACCATCGGCAGTGGCGCAACGACTTCCGCGTCGTCCCGTACGTCAGGCGACCGGGCGCCCCGATCAGCACGCGCGCGAGTTTCGTTGTCGAGGAAGGAATCCCCGGCGCCGTCGAAGCGTGAGGTCATGGATCCGGGGTGCTGAACAAAAGGGCAACTGTTCAATCCAGTTTGTGCGCACCCGCGGCGGGCTCGACGGTGAAGACGCGGGGCGGGGCGAAACCCGTGGTGGTGAACCGGTTGATGATGTTCTCGGCGACCTGGTCGGCGTGGTCGACCAGGGCGATGATGCTGCCACCGAAGCCGCCGCCGACCATGCGCGCACCGTGGGCACCCGCGTCGAGTGCCGCGTCGACCGCGAGATCCAGGGTGGGCGCCGATACTTCGAAGTCTTCTCGCAGCGATCGGTGCGAGGCGGTGAGCAGCTCACCGATCGCCCGGGGGTCCGCACCGGCGCGTAGCCGGTCAGCGACGGCGAGTACCCGCGCGTTCTCGGTGACCACGTGCCTCGCGCGGCGTCGTAGCAGTGGATCCCGCAGGCGGAGAAGGTCTTCGGCGGTGGCGTCGCGCAGGGCGGGCAGGTTCAGCGCGTCGGCGGCGGCTTCGCATTGCGCTCTGCGTTCGGCGTATCCACCGTCGGCCAGGTCGTGCGGGTTGCCGGTGTCTGCGACGATCAGCGCCGGTCCGGCGGCGCCTAGATCGAACGGAATCTGTTCGGCGGCAGTGGTTTCCGTGCTGGTGAACGCGCGGATGTCGAGGAACAGGGCGTGGCCTTCGGTACACAGGATCGAGGCGGACTGGTCGAGCAGGCCGGTAGGCACTCCGGCGAAACCGTTCTCCGCCGCCCTGGCGATCTCGACCATGTTCCGATCGGTGAGTTCGGGCGCGAACAGATCGCGCAGCGCGATCGTCACCGCGCAGCACAGGGCCGCCGACGAGGACAGACCCGCGCCGATCGGCACCGCGCCGTCGAGTTCGAGGTTCACCCCGTCGACTCGATGACCGCCGCGGACGAACTCGTCGACGACGCCGAGCGGATAGCGTGCCCAGCCGGGCAATCGATCCCGTTGCGCCACAAGATCGCGCACCCGCACCTCGACGACATCGCCGGGCCGCTGTGCCGAGGTGAGCCGCACCAGCCCGTCACCGCGCGGTCCGGCCGCGCAGACCACACCGAGCGACAGCGCGATGGGAAGCACGAACCCGTCGTTGTAGTCGGTGTGCTCGCCGATGATGTTGACCCGGCCCGGCGCGATCCACTTGTCCACCCGTACTTCCCTTCCGCTTCCTGCGACGATGCCACCACCGAACACCGTCGCAAGCACTCGCGGGACACCGGGTACCGAATCGGTATCCGGCAATGCCCGCAACGCATCGACAGCAGAGCCACGGACGTGTCATGATCGACTGAGTTGTAAAGGTTTTGAGCGTCGGCACTTGTCGGCTGGGGATTGTGCTCGAACAACAACACTCGGTGTTCTCGGCCGATACTTCGAGTGATTCACCGGCCTCTCATTCGATCGACGTTCGTCGCGTGCGCAGCAAGATCGAGGGGGGCTGATGATCATCAGCGAGAGACGCTACGGAAGCCTGCGACGGTGCGTGGTGCTGCTCGGCGCGGCGGGGGCCGTGCTGCTCGCGCCGCTGGCGAGTGGCCGGGCGCTGCCGTTTCTGCTGCTCATCGTGATCGTCGCGGGATCGCTGGCGATGATCGGATACGGCATGTACAGCCATCGGCCCATGCACCGGCTGCCCTGGTATCTACTGGCCGCCTCGGTGCCGCTGTTCGCCACCGGCACCGCGATACGCGCGCTCGGGCTGCACCCGAGCTGGCACCCGGTCGACGATCTGTGTACCTTGGCCGCCTCCCTGTGCCTGGGCCTGGCCGCCGTCGGCTGGCTGCAGCCGCACAGACTCCGCAACGCGCGCGACCTGTGGCTGGACTCGACGCTCATCGGACTCAGCGCGCTGCTGGCCTCGTGGACATTCCTGATCTCGCCGATTCTGCGGCAGGGCAACGGGTTCGTCGATACCGCGCTGGCCGCGAGCTATCCGGTGATCCACGCCCTGCTGGCCACCGTGCTCGCGCATTCACTGGCCACAGTGGTTCGCTCGGAGACGTCGCTGCGGTTGTTGCAGGCGGCGCTGATCGCCGTGCTCATCGGCGGCTTTCTCGAAAGCCTCACTGCCGCAGGCACAATCGCGGTAGATCCCGAGTTGGCGGTGGTGCCTCAGCAGTGGGCGTATCTGCTGGCCGGGCTGGCCGCGCTACAGCCGACGATGGGCGCGCTGCGCGACGCCGAGGATGTGGGACCGCATCGATCGCGGCAGCGGGCGGGGATGATCGCGGTGGCGCTGGTGGCCGCCTCACTGGTCAGCGTGGTCGGCGCCGACCTCGGGGTCCTCGACCGGGTGGTGATCTGTTCGCTGCTCACGATGCTGCTCGTCGGGGTGCTGGTGCGCAGCGAACGCGCCATCGCCCGCAGCATGCGCAGCGAACGCCGAGCGCATTACCAGGCCGACCACGACCTGCTCACCGGCCTGTTCAACCGCGCCGCCCTGCTGCGCGCACCCAACCGCTACCGCGAGCAGTGGGCCGGAAAACCGGTGTGTCTGCTGTTCATCGACCTCGACGGCTTCAAAATGGTCAACGACAGTTACGGCCACGCCGTCGGCGACGAACTCATCGCCAACGCCGCCTCCCGCATCCGCCGCACCACCACCAGCGCCGACGTCACCGCCCGCTACGGCGGCGACGAGTTCGTCGTGCTCGGCCCCCGCACCCGCACCGAAGCCGCGGTCCTGGCCGAACACATCCTCGGCGCCTTCATCCGTCCCTTCGAACTGAGCTGCGGCGAAATCCCCATCACCGCCAGCATCGGCGTCGCCTGCCTGACCACCCGCCCCACCGAGACAACGATCTACGACCTCATCCGCACCGCCGACGCGGCGATGTACCACGCCAAGGAATACCGCCTAGGCCTGAGCTTCCACGACGAACTGCGAAAGCCCACCCCCCGCCGCGCACACCTCAGTTCCGCGTCCCCGCGAATTCAGCGAGTCGCCCGGTAGCTCGACTGTTCGCTCTCGGCCTTGCGTCATGTGCGCGTGCGGAATCTCCGGGACGAAACCGGACACGTCGGCCCGTTGTGTGCGGTGGCGAGATCCTCTCGCTATCAGCTGACAACCAGGCAGAACGGGTGACCGGCCGGATCCAGCAGCACCCGCCACCGTTCGCCGCCCGGCTGGTGGTCCGGCCTGACCGCGCCGAACCCCAGCGCCAACTTCTCCGCCGCGTCGAGGTCCTCGACCCCGAGGTCCAGGTGCAACTGCTGCGGCACGTCCTGACCGGGCCACCGCGGGGCCCGGTATCCGTCGACCCGTTGGAAGCCCAGGTCGCAACCCGAACCATCGGTCAGGGCGACGAAATCGTCAGCGTCATAGCCGATCCGCATGCCTGTCAGCTCTTGGTAGAACCGGGCCAGAGCCCGGGGATCGGCGCAGTCCAGAGTCACGCCTCGCAGTGTGGCGATCGGCATCGTCACTCCTTGGTCATCCATGTTCGCGAGCCGCGCGGCGGCCGCCGCAGGTAACCCTGATCAGTGGGCGCGACTTCCGACGTGCTCAATCCCCCAACTCCTCCAACAGCTTCCGGGCCGCCTCCAGCTCAGCCTGCAGCTGCGCGACCTTCGCCTGCTGGACCCCCCGAGCAGCCTCCAGGATCCCGGCCACCACTTCCTCCACCTCGGGATGCAGAATCTTCGCGGCCTGGGCAACGGCTGCGCTGCTGACAGCCATCCCCTTCACGCTGCGCTTCTTGCCGTTGACCACATCGACGGTCCACTCACCGTCGGCGGTGCCGGTGAGCGTGACGGTCACCTCGGGAGCCTTAGCCTTGCGCACCGCAGGAGCTTTCGCGGGCCGCGGTGTCGCCGGAGCCGACGCGGGCTTGGTCGCGTCATCGGATACCGGGGCGAGCGACCTCGGCGCGGGCGTAGCGGTGCTCGGCAGGGTCGACGGCTGGGTCACAGTGTTGTCCTTTCGGTTGCTCGGCGCGGGGACACTTTCCGGGCGGGTCCGTGCGGATCCGCCCGGCGCTACCGTAGTCCCGCGGGCCGGCTTGGTCAGCGTCACCTCGCTCGGGCCGAACGAGAGCACATCTTTGGAACCGGTGGGCCGCACCTGCAGGAAGTCGCCGGCGGACGGGTCGTCGAGCGCGACCACCTTGCCCGACTTCCCCTCGGCGACACCGACAGCGGCGGCGGTGAACCACACCATCGGCGGTTTGCCCTCGGCGAGCTCGCCTGCGATACGCGCGAGCTCGGCGTCGGACAGTACCGGCGGTGCTGATCGGCGGGATGCGGACTTGGTGCTCGGCGAGGACATCGTGGACTCCGGGGGTTGGTGCTACTGCGTGGTGTGTGGCACCGATGATGCCGCACGGCACCGACAAGTTCTCGCCCGAGCCGCCCACACGGCCCGAAATCCCCCTCCTGCGCGGGAATTCCGGGCCGCGACACCCCTCAGCCGCGAGCGGCGTTACCGCGCGTGGTCGGCCGAATGTTCTCGCGCACCGCGGCCACATCGCGATAGCCGTTGACCGCCATCAACAGGTCCGCTTCGGCGGCGTAGCTGCGCAGCAGATGCACCAGACCGCGCACCCCGCCCAGCGCGAGCGCGTACACATACGGCCTGCCGAGCCCGACCATCGTCGCACCGAGTCCGAGCGCCTTCACCACATCGGCACCCGAGCGCACCCCGGAGTCGAACAGCACCGGCACCCGGTCGTCACAGGCGGCCACGACCGCGGGCAATGTCTCGAGCGCGCTCAGACCACCGTTGGCCTGGCGCCCACCGTGATTGGAGCAGTAGATGCCATCGGCGCCGAAGTCGATCGCCTTGCGCGCGTCCTCGGGATGGGAGATGCCCTTGAGGATCAGCGGCAGATCGGTGATCGAACGCAACCAGCCGAGGTCGTCCCAGGTCAACGAGTTACCGAAGGTCGCGATCCAGTGCAGGACAATCATTTTGGGGTCGTCGGAGCCGACCATCTTCTGGAAGACCGGGTCGCTGGTGTAGTTCTTCAGCACATGCCCACGCAGCTGCGGGAAGTTGCCGCTGGCCAGGTCGCGCGGCCGCCAGCCGGGCACCCAGGTGTCGAGGGTGACGGTGATACCCGCGTAGCCCGCGGCCTCGGCGCGGTGCACCAGACTCTCGGCGAGCTCACGGTTCTTCGGCGTGTAGAGCTGGAAGAACGAAGGCGTGTCGCCTGCGTGCGGACGCACGTCCTCGAGCGGATCCTCCATCAGCGTCGAGTACATCGCGGGCACACCGGTGTGCGCCGACGCCTCGGCGACCGCGATGTCACCGTGGCCTTTCTCGCCGACCAGACCGATCACTCCGACCGGCGCGAGGAACAGCGGGCTGGCGAAGGTGTGGCCGAACGCGGTGACGGTGAGATCGCGCTCGGTGGCGCCGACCAGCATCCGCGGCACCAGACCCCAGTCCGCGAAGGCTTCGGCGTTGCGCCGCTGCGTGAGCTCGTCGCCCGCCCCACCGGCGATATAGTTCAGCAACGAATCCGGCAGTGCCGCAGTGGCTTTGCGTTCGAGCGTCGCGTAATCCATGGGAAATTCGGGCTGGATCCCACCGAGCGCGGCCAGGTAGATCTCGTTCTGATAGTCGGCGAACTGACTCATTGCAGCACTTTCGCACGCCGACCGGGGTTCACGGACCGCAGGGGGGATGTAAGGTGCGTCATACTCGAAAATACGAGATTGTGAGTGCCCCTGTCGTGACCGTCGTCGAACACTCGGCTGCGCCCGCCGATCCGGACGCCCTACTCGCCGACCGCTTCCATTGCGATGCCATCCGCCACCTGACCCGGCTCGCGCTCGGGCTCTCCCAGGATTCGATGGATCTGCTGACCTCGGTCACCGATCGACTGCGGGCCGCCGAGGGCGCCCTGCGCGATCCACTCACCAGCGACCTCGGCTTCGACTGAACCTCACCGCCGCCGTGCGGTGAGCGCCGCCAGATCGGCGAGCCGATGCGCGCGGGCGATCTCCGCGGGGGTGAACGGTTCGTCCGGGCGCACGAAACCCCAGCGACGGTCGTCGCGGTCCAATTCCAGCAGAGTGCCCTCGCCCGGTTCGCTCACCTGCGGAGCGCCTGGCGCGAGGTAGCGCGCGCCGAGCAGTTCGGCGACGGCCAACGGCAATTCGTCCGGATCGCCGACGATACGGGCGGCGATCGCGAGCGCTTTGGTCTGTCCGTCGATCAGCGACAGCACCGTCGCGGGCCAGACCCGCACCCCCGAACCTCCCGCGTGCTCCACGGCAGTGGTGATCGCGTGCGCGGTGACCTCGGCGGGCGCGGCGACGACGAGTTCGTCGAGTACCGCGTCCTCGAGTTGGTGTACGTGCACGGTGAGAATGTTGGCCTCGCGGTGGGCCAGCTGTTTGGCCAGTGTCTCGAGCGCGCCGGGCCGGTCGGCCAGGCGCACGCGGATCCGCCAGAGCGCGGGCGCGGAGTCGAGGCGATCGCGATGGCGTAGTTCCGGGCTGTGCAGCCAGCCACCGAGCATCCGCATCGCCGACGGTTCCACCACCCAGATCACCAGGATCGTGGTGGTGATCGTCAGCAGTGTGACGGTCACCAGGTACGGCGGATGCAGGTGCACGACCAGGGCGTGCAGCGCCAGTTCCACCGGGAACACCGCGGCGAGTTTGGCAAGCGTGAGCCTGGTCCGTCCCGGATGCGGCAGTCTGCCGCATACCTCGCAGGCCAGGGCGGTGACACGGGGTCGCACTGCGAATCGCCACATGCTGGTCAGCGTCTGTGGCATTCGTGTCGATCTTGGACGAGGTGCGTAACAGCGATGTGAAAGCCGACGCGATAGCCGTTGACCTGCACAGACTGCACCGGTGATGCCGAACACCCGTATGGCTGAGGTGTGACCACAGGCACTTCCCTTTCGATAGTCAGCGGCAACATTTGTGACTCGTCTCACCAAAATTCATTGACAAACCCACACAAATGGGCATAAAACAACATGAGTACAGATTCACGGAGACCGGAGGAACCCCATGTACGCCGAGGAACGGCAGCAGGCGATCGCGACCCTCATCGGGCACCGTGGGCGTGTCTCGGTCGCCGAACTCGCCGACCAGTACGGGGTCACCACCGAAACCGTGCGCCGCGATCTCGCGGTGCTGGACCGGCTCGGGGTGATCCGGCGGGTACACGGGGGCGCGGTCGGCGCCGGCGCGCTCACCACGTTCGAACCGGGCACCGCCGAGCGCGACAGCACCCGCGCCGCGGAGAAGGACCGGATCGCCGAACTCGCGCAGCGGTATCTGCCGAGCCCCGGCGGCAGCGTGCTGTTCGACGCGGGCACGACGACGGTACGGGTGGCCGCGGCCATGCCGATCGACGTCGACCTGGTCACCGTCACCAACTCACTGCCGGTCGCCACCCGCCTCACCGGGTTCGCCGGTGTGCGGTTGCACCTGCTCGGCGGGCGGGTTCGCGGAATCACCCAGGCCGCCGTCGGTGCCGAGACCTTGCGGATGCTCGGCGAATTGCGGGTCGACGTCGGGTTTCTCGGCACCAACGCGCTGACCGTGCGGCACGGGCTGTCCACCCCCGACCCGGAGGAGGCGGCCGTGAAACGCGCGATGATCGCCGCCGCCGATCGGGTCGTCGTGGTCGCCGACGCGAGCAAGATCGGGCGCGAGGACTTCGTGCGCTTCGGCGATGCCGCCGATCTCGACGTCCTGGTCACCGATACCGACATCCCGGCCACCGCGCACGCGGCACTGGTCGCCGAAGGAATCGAGGTGGTGCTCGCATGATCGTCACGCTGACCGCGAACCCGAGTGTCGACCGCACGGTCACCCTCACCGAGCCGTTGCGGCGCGGGCAGGTGCATCGCGCGGCGAGCGTCACATCGCATCCCGGTGGCAAGGGGGTCAATGTCGCGCGGGTGGTGTCCGGCAGTGGGGCGCCGGTGCTGGCTGTGCTGCCAGGGGCCGAGGACGACCCGGTGGTGCACGGATTACGCACGGCGGGAATCGAATTCCGCACGGTGCCGGTGGCGGGCGGGCCGCGGGTGAATCTGACCATCGCCGAAACCGACGGCACCACGACCAAGATCAACGAGCCCGGCTATCCGTTGACGGCGCGCGATCTGGCCGAGCTCACGGCGGTGCTCGTCGAGCTGGCCGCGAGGGCCGAGTGGATCGTGCTGTCCGGGTCGCTGCCGCCGGGTGTGCCCGTCGACTGGTACGCGCGGCTTGTCGCGACGTTGTCCACGCTGCGCGGGAACGGAACTCGCCGCACCCGCGTCGCCGTCGATACCTCCGATGCCCCGCTGCTCGCGCTGTTCGCCGAATCAGTCTCTGCCACACCGGATCTCATCAAACCGAATTCGGCGGAACTGGCCCAGCTCACCGGTCTCGATGCCGTCGACCTCGAAGTTCCCACGGCAGCGGCCGAAGCCGCCTCGACCCTGATCGATCGTGGCGTCGGCGCGGTCCTGGCCACCCTCGGCGCGGCAGGCGCGGTCCTGGTCACCGCCGAAAACGCGTGGTTCGCCGCCGCCCCGCCGATCGTCCCACGCAGCACCGTCGGCGCAGGCGACTCGGCGCTGGCCGGCTACCTCCTCGCCGACCTCGCTGGCGTCTCCCCCGCGGATCGCCTCCGCACGGCCGTCGCCTACGGCAGCGCCGCGACCGCGTTGCCCGGCACCGAATTGCCAGGCCCCGCCGACATCATCCTCGAGGCCGTCACGGCGCACCCACTCACCGCCGCCGAACACCCCGCGCCATGACCGCCCCAGAACAGCACGGAATCCCGCCGCGACCATCGCCGTCGAATTCGACCGTGCGGCTGCCACCTGGCTCTCGATCGCACGGATTCGCCACTCGCCCCGACTGATCCGCCCAGAACCCCATCCCTGCCCGCTCCACCCCCACTCCGGAAAGACACGACGATGGCCGATTCGATCATCACTCCCGACTTGATCGCACTGGACGCCGACCTCGGCGCCGACAAGAACGCGGTGATCACCGCGCTGGCGGTGAAACTCGCCGCCGCGGGCCGCGCCACCGATGCCGCCGCGGTCGCGGAGGCCGCGCTGGCCAGGGAGTCGCAATCGGCAACCGGCCTACCCGGCGGCATCGCGATCCCCCACTGCCGATCGGCTGCCGTCACCACAGCGTCGCTGGCCTTCGCCCGCCTCGCCCCCGCCGTCGACTTCGGCGCCCCCGACGGGCCCGCCGACCTGGTCTTCCTGATCGCCGCCCCGGAAGGCGCGGGGGCCGAACACATGAAACTGCTGTCGTCCCTGGCTCGCGCACTGGTCCGGCCCGCGTTCGTCGCCGACCTACGCGCCGCTACGACTCCGGCAGCCGTGGTCGCCCTCGTCGACGGCGTCATCAATCCCCCACCGGCCGCGACCGGATCTACCGCCGCCACAGCGGGTGCGACGAGTGCCGCCGGATCAACGGCTGGGGCCATTTCGGCCGCCGACGGAGGCGGAGCGGGTTCGTCCTCCGCTGCCGGTGAGCCCGACGCACCTCGAGCCTCCGATTCATCCGCCGATGATGGCGGCGTCGGCGCGGCTGCCGTCCCTGCTGGTGCCGCAGCGGCCGGCATGGCTGTTTCCGGCGCGGGAGCCGCTGCGCCTATCGGGGATGCGGGCGATGCCGCCGGCTCAGCTGGGGGTAGCACCGCGAGCGATACGTCGGCCGACAGCGCATCGACCGGCGCGCCGAAGAAGATCGTCGCCGTCACCGCCTGTCCCACCGGCATCGCGCACACCTACATGGCGGCTGACTCCCTGGTCGCCGCGGGCGAACGCGCCGGGGTCGACGTGGCGGTGGAAACCCAGGGCTCGAGCGGCGGCTGCACACTCGATCCGGCCACGATCGCCGACGCGGACGCCGTCATCTTCGCCACCGATGTCGGGGTGAAGGACCGCGGCCGGTTCGCGGGCAAACCGGTGATCGAGTCCGGCGTCAAACGCGCCATCAACGAGCCCGACACGATGATCGCCGAGGCCGTCGCGGCGAGTACCACCCCGGGCGCCGCCACAGTCGGCGGCGCCACGCCCGCGCCCTCGCGGACAGCGGCCAAGGGCATCGGCTGGGGCACCCGCCTGCGACAGATCCTGCTCACCGGTGTGAGCTACATGATCCCGTTCGTCGCCGCGGGCGGTCTGCTGATCGCGCTGAGCTTCCTGCTCGGCGGCTACGAGATCTCCGACAGCGCGAAAACGATCGTGCTCGACAACTCGATCACCGACCTGCCCGACGGTGGTCTGGCCACCTATTTCGGTGCGGTGCTCTTCCAGATCGGCTCACTCGCCTTCAGCTTCCTCGTCCCGGCACTGGCCGGATACATCGCCTTCGCGATCGCCGACCGTCCCGGTCTGGCGCCGGGTTTCACCGCAGGCGCGATCGCGGTCTTCGTCGGCGCGGGATTCCTCGGCGGCCTGGTCGGTGGCCTGGTGGCCGGATTCGCGGCCCTGTGGGTGAGCAAGCTGCCGGTACCGACGTGGGCACGCGGGCTGATGCCCGTGGTGGTCATCCCGCTGCTGGCCTCGGCCATCGTCGGCGTCTTGATGCTCGTCCTGCTCGGCAAGCCCCTTGCCGCCGTGACCAGCGGACTCACCGACTGGCTCAACGGCCTGTCCGGCACCTCCGCCATCGCGCTGGGTGTCATCCTGGGCGTGATGATGTGCTTCGACCTCGGTGGTCCGGTCAACAAGGCCGCCTACTCGTTCGCCGCCGCCGGGCTGTCGGTCACCGACACCGCGACCCTGCGGATCATGGCCGCGGTGATGGCCGCGGGCATGGTGCCGCCGCTGGCGATGGCACTGTCGACCCTGCTGCGCCCCCGTCTCTACACCGAGGCCGAACGAGAGAACGGTAAGGCCGCCTGGCTGCTCGGTGCCTCGTTCATCTCCGAGGGCGCGATCCCGTTCGCCGCGGCCGACCCGCTGCGGGTGCTGCCGTCGATGATGATCGGCGGTGCGGTGACCGGCGGGCTGATCATGGCCACCGACGTCACCCTGAGCGCGCCACACGGCGGCATCTTCGTGTTCTTCGCGATCGGGCATCTCGCCTGGTTCCTGGTGTCGCTGGTCGCGGGCACCCTCGTAGCCGCGGCCTGCGTCACCCTCGCCAAGGAATTCACCGGCAAGAAGTCCGTCGCCCCTGTTCTCACCACCGCGTAATCCGTTCGCACACAAGACCTCCGATGGTTTTAGGAGTCAAGCCGCAGCGCGTGTCGGAGGCGTGTCGGGGAAGGGCCCGAATGCTTTTGTCGGATCGAAGGAC
>NZ_JBHXNK010000033.1:0-74978 GCF_042719755.1 Nocardia sp. NPDC058519
CAACTCGCTATGACAAGCTGGCCTGCACTTACCGGGCCGGGTTCGTCATGGCCCTCACGGTCGAATGGCTGAAGCTATTGGGAGACATGACCTAGGTGGCATGGCTGCAATCACATACCGTGCGGTTCCATATCGCCTATCAAATTCTGGACACTACGGGTCCGCGGGCAGCGATCCTTCTCGTATTGCACGAAAACGGTTGGCCGCCACGAAAAACATGCCCGACCGGCCCTAATGCTTAGTCCCAGCTGGTTTCAAGCCAGCATGCCGCCGGAAGGCCTGCGGCCGCACGTTGAGCCGACGTGCCGACGCTCGACGGAGGGTTCCGAGAGCAGATCCAGATAGCGATCGACGACATAAACGCAGCAATGCGACCGATCCAACGGAATATGTTGGGACACACCGCAATTCGTCACACATTCGCGCCGAGCCACGGCAGTTCGCCGGCTGAAGTTGCCCCGCATCAACGCACCGAGAGGAGCGGGCAGTCGATAGCGATTGTGACGGGCACCACGCATCAGCGCACTCTCGAGCACACACGGTAACTCTGCACGTCAGCATGCAAGCCCCACGACACTGAACGCTATTGCACGTATATTGCACGGCCGAAACCAAAAAGGCTCTGACCTGCAGTTTATGGTGGTCCCAGCTGGTTTCGAACCGGCAGACGCCAGTAGACCGAAACCCGCCCCCACCTCGAATAATCGGCATCTACCAGGAACTTTGCGCGCCATCGCGATCACGCAGGTGTACGCACCGATAGGCAACATTGGGCTGCACTATTGCACGTATATTGCACGGCGAACGGCGCCAACCGGAAACACTAGAGATCCCCACATCCAAAAGCCTTCATAGCACTAGTGGATGACTTCTCCGGGAGCCCTCCTTCAAATCGCCCGCCACCACCGAGCTGCCTCTACCCCGAGCAGGGAAGAGTCGACGACCAGAGGCAACGGAGCCCCGGCGAAATTGCGCGTTACCGCACACATCCCCGCCGCGACAGCCTCGACCGACACGGCTCTTCCGAGGTCAGCCACAACCGTCGGCGATGCAAGCGGGTTGGGCCCTCGACAACAGTCGACCGTCCCACCGATGCCGGTCGAAGTGCCCACATTGCACCCGCTTACCGTGAGGGACATGGTGAGAGCCGATGACATGGGCGGACTCGTGGGCGAGTTGGTCTCTGTGACGCGTCGCTGAGCGTACTGCTCGCCGAAATGCGCGAGGCCGTCACTCGCTACGGACCCGTCATAGAGCCATCCACACGGTCGACGACCGGCCAGCTCGCCAACGACCTACTGGGCGTGGACAACCGATACCCAGCGCTGCTTCCCGCTGATATGCGAGTGTGGCTGCTGCGAGTCAAAACCATCGCGGAACAGCGCAACGCCATCGTTCACTCGATCGGACGTGACCGCTGCATCGGTTGTGGCACCAGCTCGATCTTCGAACACAACAACAAGCCCATCGACAGATCCGAGCAACGAATCCGGACCCTGATCAACGAGATCACAGCACTGATCAACGAGGGCGTGGAGCTGTCCGTGGAACTCTCCACCATCCTCAACGAACTCTCAGTCACGCAAGCCCGTCACCGTGCAGCGTCGACCCAACAAGTGCAGTGCCCCGACCAAATCCAGATTGCAGCAGAGTGGCACCGGTGCGCGCAGTGCAGCGGCGGCGGACCCGAGACTGTCGTCGATGCACCCACAGCGGTGATGGTCCTGCCACCCAACACCGATCACGATGGGTTGTTCAGGGGATCAAGGGGCACCGAGTGATGATTTGACGTCCGGCTGTGCTTTGGCGGACCAGGATCGACTGCAGCGAGAAAGCGTCGAGGTACCGAGGTCAGTTTTCACAAGTTGCCGACAGGGCTGACTGCATGAACCTGCGACCACCTGGCGAGGGTTCCAGTTGTCCAGACCCTACCCAATAGCGCCCAATAGTGCTCAGCACCACGCACTTTCGCGAAGCGACACTTCTCATCGATTCGCATGAATTCGCATTGATTCCCGGTGTGGGGTTTCTGTGGGGGCGCGCCACCTAGGGCTTCCAGAACCGGTGGCTCGCCGATCCGGTCACCAGTGCCGAACTCGCGCACGCGTATCGGGCCAACGCGTTGTTCGACGCTCACCGCGACGATTCTGAGTTCGGGTATCGATTCCTCGCTGACGAGGCCGCCGACGCGGGCCAGCCGATGGCCTCGCGGACCGCGTGGCGGATCTGCTCGACCAACAATGGTGGAGCAGTTTCGGCAAGAAATGCGCAACGAAGAACAGCCGGTCGGGTCCACCGTTCATTACGACCTCGTCAGGCGAAAGTTCACCGCCTGAGGCACCAAATGCGTTGTGGCTCACCGATATTACCGAACACCACACTGGTGAAGGGAAGCTCTATCTGTGCGCCATCAAGGACGTGCTCTCGAACCGGATCGTGGGCTACTCGATAGACTCGCGGATGAAAACACGCCTGGCCGTCCACGCTCTGAGCTGTATGAAGTGCAGTGGATGAATACGCTTGCGCCATGTACTTGTATTCGCTGGCGTGCAGTGTGCTCGACGGCAGGAGTGTCGCGTTGGTCGGCACCGTGGCCGGCGTGCGGATTTGGGACGTGGCCTCCGGCTCACCGATCGGTGAACACTTGGTTGGCCACTCTGGCGGTGTCACCGCGGTCGCGTGCACTGAGCTAGGCGGGCGGCAGATCGCGGTCACTGGCAGCAGTGACCAGACCGTGCAGGTGTGGGATCTAGCCACCGGTTCGCCGATCGGCGAACCCTTGCGCGGGCACACTTATGCCGTGTACTCGGTGGCGTGCATCGATGTGCACGGCCGACCGGTTGCAGTCACAGTCGGCAGCTGCACGGAGCTGCGCGTGTGGGATATAGAGACCGGGACCGTGATCGGCGAAGCCCCTGAAGCCAAGAGCGAGTTAGTTTTTTCGGTGGCGTGTGGTGCGCTGGATGGGCGCCCGGTTGCGATCACGGGCGGGTTTGACAAGGTCTGCGTGTGGGACCTTGCCACCTGCAACGCGATCGATGAAGTCCCGAGTGGGCGTGCTGCTGGTCTCGAGGTCTCGGAGATTGTTTGTCGGCCGACGGGCTTGCATGCGATCGGTCGGCGACTGCGGCTGAACGGTCTCCTCCGCGTGAACGTGGTGGCATGCACCGAGATCGATGGGCGACCGGTCGCGGTCACCGGATCTAACGACAAGACCGTCCGGCTCTGGGATCTGGACGCGGGCACCGCGATCGGCACACCCCTGCACGGCCACACCGAAGAGGTGACCGCGGTGGCATGCACCGAGATCGACGGGCGACCGGTCGCGGTCACCGGATCTAACGACAAGACCGTCCGGCTCTGGGATCTAGACGCGGGCACCGCGATCGGCAAACCCCTGCGCGGCCACACCGAAGAGGTGACCGCGGTGGCATGCACCGAGATCGACGGGCGACCGGTCGCAATCACCGGCAGCGGCTTAGTAGGCGATGAGATACGAGTGTGGGATCTCGCTGACGGCACGCTAATCCACCGAATCGGAGATCACGTCATCGAGCAACGTGTCGGCCGCACAATTGTTATCCCGTACCACGACGGCACCACACATGAAGCGGTGCTCGAGGCCGCTGCTGGCTTGATCGACAGCGCCGTCGTGCAGGAACTGGTCACGATCGGCACTACGCGGAGCTTTCTCAGAGACGATCGCGCTCGCGCCGTGGAGATCGGCCAACAGTTGAACGAGGAGGGCGGCATCAACCTGATGCGAGCCGTTCATGCCGCCGTCGCAAGCCGAATACGCCTTATACCCGGTAGGGCGCGAGAGCTGGAAATGGCCTGGTCAGGCATCGGCGACTGGCTGGCCTAGGTGCCTTTGAAGCAAGCCATGATCGGTCATACCGTGTCATGTGCTGGCGTGGCGGCACCAATCACATTGCCTCGCACCACGAACCGTACGGCCGGCAACTATACAAATTTCGTTGTTTCTGCGCCGTTACTACCGGAACCCTAGTTACCGAGGTCGAGAAGCGATCCTTCCTCGACCTCCGGTAAGCGGGCATCTCGACCTCAAGGTCAGCCGTTGAACAGGTCCGAGAGATGCGACCCAGACCAATCGTCGTAAGTGCGTAATACGTCGGTCAGCAGGTGCAGCGCTTCGACGGCTACCCAACAGGCATTGCGCTCGCTCGCGGTCAGCGAGAGACGCACGATTCTAAGGGATGTCCCGTAAGTCGTTGAGCAGCAGCAGGTATCGTCTCACCGGTGGTGCTCTCGGCAGCTGACCCGGTGATGGTGGAGTTGTTCTCCGGGCTGCGGCCAGCCACGTTCGCTCGCCTGATCACACAACTGTCGATACGCGGGGCTACCGATCCTCTGGCCGCGGAGCGATTCGACTCGCCTCGACCGGTCTCCGGTCGAGGCGAGTCCTTCCCCGGTGCACCCACGCGCCGCCGCCACGTCGCGGGGCGGTATCCACCCTAGGCGCTTCAGATCTCGTCCCATGGAGCCACGCCCAGACAGCAAGCAGATAGACGAAGGCACTCCTGACCGCATTAGCAAGTGGCACAAGCAGCCTCGCGCCGGCGACAGGAACAGTGCGTGCCGCCCGCTTGCGCTAATCCACATCTCGCAAGGAAGGAAGGTGCGGCCGTGCCTGCACAACTGACCACCGAAGAAGGCCCAGCATCGACGTGACAGACATTCGGGAGGGGGCTCCGTCGCCCAACGTGTCACACTCTCCCGCGTGCACGGTGCGGACAGGCCCACGTTGTCACCTCCGGGCGACCTCATCGCCCTTCGAAGTGGGCCGTCGCCAGGCATCGCTCGGCATCTGCGCGAAGCTGCCGACAGAGCGCCCCAGCGCCGCGTCACCGTCGGATGATTCCCAGAAATTCGTATTGATTCCGGTCAAAAGTGTGGGGTTTCTGTGGGGCGCTGCCCACAGCTTTCAGCTTCCAGTATCCGGCCGACAGACGCTGTCCGGGCACCGTCGGCGATCGGCTTCTTGTCCTTGGCCACACGAGCGCGACGGACCCGGTTGCCGAGGACACCGAACACGGATCAGCGCGGTGCGCCTTCCGACGCCCATGCTCGTCAGCTAAGGAGCCTCCAAGATATCGCGGTTGGCGCGCCATGGCGCGTACCCGCCGGACCGGGCTTCGAATAGCAGCCATTGGTACGGATCGTGCAGCAGCCCCTTCCACGTGCTGCGGCGTTCTCGCTGTCGGACTTTCGTGACACTATTGCCGGGTGACTCCGCAGACTCACCGCAGTGTCCGGCATCTCTCGATGCGTGTGCCGTGGCGAGATCAGCCCTGGAACGATCAGGTGTGCTCAAGTCCGATGGACAACGGTTCATGCCTACTCCTGACGAATATTGGTGACAAGCGCGACGACGAGTACGAACGCGACGTCGCTGGTCTACCGCTCGCCGAGGTCGACCAGAACCGGCTGCCATGCCTGAGTGAGCGGTCGACGTTCATGTCGCCACACGGCTACCGGGTGGTCAAGCAGCATCCGTATGCGGCTAACAAGATGATGAAGAAGCATCTGCGACCGACGCCACTGGCGGTGCCCGGCTATGCCTTCGAGGCGGTCCCGTTCCGGTGGCTGAGCCGGGTCACCTTCGAGGAGCAACTGTGGGAGCGGTGCCCGGAGTACGATCCGGCTCTGGAGGATCGGGTCGAGAAGCTGTTGAGCTACCCCAGCGGATGGATGATGGATAGCCGCAACCAGCGCTCGGTGATGAACCAGTTCTTCGAGGATGTGGTAGCCGAGCAAAGCTTGGTCTTCATCTATCTGAAGCACTCACCACTCCAGGACGCGAGCACCCAGCGTCTCCTCGTGGGAGCGGCCGTGATCACCGACGTGCAGGCGCCGTCGATGTGGAACCAGTCTGGCGAGCAGCCGTTTGATTCCTCGATGTGGGAAACGATCGTTCGGCACAGCCTGCGACCTGCTCAGGACAACGGCATTCTGATGCCGTATCAAGAACTGGTGGGGCTGCTCGATGCTGGGGCAGACGTCTCGGCGGCACTGGCGTGGGCCCCTGCGGATGTCGATGTCCAGTTCTCGTATGTCACTGAGCATGTTTCCGACGACACGGCCATCGCAGCCCTGGCCAACTTGCGCTCCGCCGCCGACGGCGCACGTCAACTCGGGCTGACGATCAAGGAGTCCAGCCTGAACTGGCTGGACGGACAGATCGAACGGTTGTGGCGATTGCGCGGGCCCGCACCTGGTCTCGCCTCGGTTCTTGGCTACCTGGGTGTCGAGCATGCCCACCGCGTCGCGCGGACAATACTGGCCGAGACATCGGAGACCGACGACCCGTGGAAGACCCTAGTGGTGGCCTTCGACGCGACAACGACGCTCGGCCGATCCTTGTCTGAGGATATGCCCCCTTCGGTCGGGCGCACATGGCGCGGGTTGGATGAAACGACGCGCGACGCGCTGGTGATCCTGTCCGCCATGGAGGTCACGCGGATACAGGTCGAGAATGTGATGGAGGGCTACAGCCCGGTCCCCGTCACCCCGGAGGAACTGCTCGAAAACCCGTACTTCGCGGCCACCTGCACCTACCGCAGCCCGGAGCACATCACCTTCGCAACCGTCGATCGCGCCTGTTTTCCGTCGCCACACGTGCTGTGGCCCAATCTGATCGCCGCGCGCACCGCACTCGCCGATCCTGGCGACCGTCGGCGCGTCGAGGCGCTGATGGTCGATGTCCTTGAGAGCCTCGCCAAAGACGGCGACACCATAGCCGGGCAAGACCAGGTCATCGCTCTCGCCGCCGAGATCCCGGTGACGCGTTCCTGCGCGGTGTCGATGCCACTCGTGAACTCGTACGGACTCGACGCGCGATCGCTAGAGGATTCCGACGAATGGAGCGCCCTAGCGCCCGCCGAGCTCGGGGACGGCAGTCCCGCCTACAAGCTGATCCATCTTGCCGACACCCGGGACCAGCTGCGCCATCACTTCGAAATACGGCGCAAGGCAACCCGATTCAGCGTTTCATTCGACCCACGGGCAGCCATCGACGCCGTGCTCGACAACGCGGATCGATCGGTAGTGGTCGATGGCGAGGAGGAGTTGGCCCGCAGCGAGAAGGCTGCTGGGTTGGCCGAATTGTTCAGCGCTCGGCTCAGCGTGTTGGTGGGTTCGGCGGGCACCGGCAAGACCACCCTGTTGCGCGCACTAGCCGACATCCCAGAGGTGCACAATGACGGCGTGCTGCTGCTGGCTCCGACCGGCAAGGCCCGGGTGCAGCTGCAGACCAAGGTGAAACGGCCAGCCAAGACGCTCGCAAGTTTCCTGGTGCCGAAGAAGGGGTTCGATCCGAGTTCACATCGGTACGTCGAGGTCGACCAGAAGCACCGCGTCGATGCCGGCCTGGTCGTTATCGACGAGGCTTCCATGCTGACCGAGGAGATGCTGTGGGCGACCCTGAGCGCGTTTCGCAGCATCAAACGCCTCGTCCTGGTGGGCGATCCACGGCAGCTGCCTCCTCTAGGACCGGGCCGCCCCTTCGTCGACCTCATCGAATGGCTGCGTCCTCCGTCGTTCGACAACGGCCTGCGTGTGAAACCGGGGTACGTCGAACTTACCGTGACCCGCCGCCAGCGACAGTCGGGCGAGGGGGAACGTGACGACCTGGCGCTGGCACGATGGTTCGGTGGCGACGATCTTCCCGGTGCAGCCGAGGCTGTCTGGCAGAAGCTGCGAGCCGGCACCGCCGACGCGACGCTCTCGTACCGGTCCTGGCGCGAGGGACAGATCGCCACAACGCTGATGGAGGTGCTCGAGCAGGAGTTGCACCTCACCGATAAGACCAACAAGGAACGCGCCTTCAAACTCACCTACGGCGCCAAACCATCCGCGAACGGCGAGTACATCGACTGGCCCACCGGCGATGATGGAGCAGGAGTCCATTGCGAGGATTGGCAGATCCTGTCGCCCACCAGGTCTCGCGAGTTCGGCACTGTGGAGCTGAACCGCCTGATCAAGCGGACATACCGTCGAGGCGACCTGCAATGGGCGTCGAACCGGTGGGGAAACCGGCCACCGAAACCGATCGGGCCCGAGCAAATCGTCTACGGCGACAAGGTGATGCAGACCCGTAACCGCAACAAGATACAGGCGTACCCGCGGGAAGGTGATCCGTTGAACTATGTGGCGAACGGTGAGATCGGGGTCGTCGTGAGCCGGGTCGGACCGTCCCCGAAGTACGCCAACGTGGAGTTCTCCTCGCAACCGGGGTTCACCTACGGCTACCGGCCAACCGATGCCGAGGACCCATGGCTCGAGCTGGCCTGGGCCGTCACCGTCCACAAGTCCCAGGGCTCGGAGTTCGGCACCACGCTCCTCGTGCTGCCTGCCAGGGCGAGGGTCAGTCGTGAACTGCTGTACACCGCCCTGACCCGACAGACCAAGCGAATGGTCATCATGCACGAGGGGGATGTCGACGATCTCATGGCGCTGACATCACCCGCCGAGTCCGAGACCGCCCGGCGCCTCACCGATCTCTTTGTTCCGCCTATGCCGCGCGACGTGGCTGTTCGTGACGGCTTTCGCCGCTACGACGCCAACCTGATCCATGTGGCTCCTGGCGATGTACTCGTCCGCAGCAAGAACGAAGTCATCGTCGCGAGCATCCTGGAGCAACTGGCGCCGGGCCGCTGGCAGTACGAGCGGGCGCTCCGCGACAGTTCGGGAACCACAAAATACCCCGACTTCACCATCGACACCCTGACAGGTGAACAGGTGATCTGGGAACATCTCGGTCTGATGCACAACCCGCGCTACGAGCGCGAATGGGAGCAGAAAAAGCGGTGGTACATCGATCAGGGATTCCGGCCCTACGATGAGGACAACGTGGCGGGTCCGCGTGGCCTGCTGATGTGGACCGACGACCGGCACGGCGTCAACGAACCGGCTTGGCGCGACCTCGCCGAACGCGTTCTCGGAGCCGATACCTCGCCCCCGAAACGGAGGACTGCGAAAAAGGCGGCACCGAGAAAGCAGAAATAGCCACTGCTGCAACTCCGTGCTCTGCACGGTCCGATCGTGCTCGACCAACGGCAGTGCGATCGTGACACTTTGCGGATGCCCTCGCCGCTGGAGCCAGAGGATTCGGCTCCAGCGGTGGGAATGCCAGGACGTCCCTTACTGTCACGTGCCAATCAGACGAGCGAACAGGCCGAGGGCATGAACTGTTGAAGGGGCAGCCCGCCCAACAGTGGGAATCTGTTCCCGACAACGCTTTCGACGACCGCGTAAGCGAAGTCTTCGAGGTTGCGACACCCTTGGTCGGTAGCAGTGCTCTGGTCACCGAGCGCCGCCGCCTGCGCCTGGCATTCCAGGCGCACCGCAGCCGAGGCGCCCAACGCCGCGAGCGAGGTAGCCGCACCGACCGCCGGGGTGAAAAGGAAGCCGGCCATCCCGATCGCGTTGATCGCGTCGGCGGTCGAATCGCAGTAGCTGCTCAGCGATTGAGCCAGCGGCGACCGTTGTGCGGGAATGGGTGTCGATCCGCCTGATCCGGCACCGGTCGGCTGGCCATCGAGCACGATGTCGATGTTGCGGTTCAACAGGTTCGAACCGGTCATGTGTTCCTGGTCAACGCAACGCCCCGAAACCGAGTACGTTCCGTTCTTCAGCGGACCGAGACGAGCTGACCCGTTGCCGGCGGAATCGATCGGGATCATCCGACCTTCTTCCCCGACCGACACCTGACAATACTGGGGCCGATGCTGATCGTAGGCCCAGCCACGACCGCGCCCGGTGATCTGAACATCGACGAAACCGCCGGCGACGGTCGATATCCGAACCGACCCCTCATAGGGCGGCGCCGCGTGCTGCGGCACCACGTCAGCGTTGGCTGCAGGCACCTGCCACAACATCGCCATTGCCACCGCCGAAGTCGAAACAGCTACTGCGCGAAACATACTCCTCGTTATCACGCCTCGATAGTTGCATCTACGCAGTGGTCGCGAAATCAGTCGTTCGACCGACAGCGCCGCCGAGCCCGACACCGAAAACTGTTCCTGTCGAACGACATTCACGGCGCTTGGGGCCGCTGCAGGTGTAGGTGACACAGTCACCTGACCTTGCAGCAGCCCCACGGCCTCGATATGCACCACACGCAGCGACTCAGGCTGGCCCACTACCTGGAGGAGCAAAGCGCGCCGTATCTCGGCTGACGATTCGGCAACAACCGCGTGTCACTGCGCCAGGTGGCCGACCGCATTGCGCGCGACAGTAGAGGCCTACCGCGCCAGAACGATGCTCGATGTTCTAGCGCAGGCCACCTCGGTTCGGCTACGCCACAACGGCTTTGGACTCGCAATGGGTGTCTCCGGCGACCGATGTGTCGATGGAGGTCGGGGATCTGGGATGTCAGAGAAACTGTGTGGGCGGCACGGGCGCTCCGGGAGCGATTCTGGGTGTAGGAACCTTCATCGAGATCTGAAGGTGCCTGTGCCCGCCCGCATTCGGATCGGCTTGTCGCTCGTGCTGTAACCGCAGGGTCAGCTGATGTCAGACAAGAACGCCGTGACCCTGGTCACCGTTTACATCACCCGGTGCGCTTCGGGAACAACTGAATCTGACTGCGCATGTACACCATTCGAATGACATGCTCCGATTCCGGCTGCGCTCACGCGATCTGATGGTTAGCATGGGTCGTCAATCTGAGCTGGAACCCGGACCAGGTCAGAAGCGGATTCGAGTAGTGGGGAAAGGAATTTCGGATAAGTCGACTAACAAACTGCCGCTGCAAGGTTCCAATGGCGGGGCAAGCTGTTCGCTTTGGAAAGTAGCGGTAACAATGGAACGGTTGGACATGGCACTAGCAGCGAGTTTTCACGGCAGTCAGTCGCAATACAGGCGGACGAAGCCAGTTAGGCTGCGGGCTTCGATCCTCCGAAAGGCCAGCCGATAGAGTTTTCATCGACCGCAACATAAACTCTTCGCAGTTCTTGACCATCAAAGACTTACCCGAATCTGAGACGGCGTGACTATTGACGGGCCTGCCCCTTTAAGTCGCATACGCAAAACGATTACCGACTGATGATGCACCTTTACGACCGCAAGAAGGAACAAGCGTGCGACTTCCAACCAAAGTCATGTACGGAATACGCTATTACGATAACCTACCGGACGGCCCAAGTGATACTTCGGAGATAGTCCTTATTCACGGTGTCGGAACATCGTTAGACTTTTGGAATTCTGTTGCGCCGATACTCGCGGAAAATCGGAGGACCATAGCGTTGGATCTACCGGGTTCCGGAGAAAGCTTATTGCCGCGCGGATCGTACGACCTCGAGTCTGTCACGGACGCGACTATCGACTTTCTCGATCGAATTCGGGTTAGTGGAACAGTGCTGATTGGTCATTCATTGGGCGCGCTCGTCACTTTGCAAATGGCAGCGAAGCGTCCAGACCTTGTTCAAACTCTGATATTGATTGATCCGGTATTGTTTGACGTCGAGGCAGTACTAACAAGCCCGCAAGCTGGCCTTCGGAATCCCGCCCTGCTAGGAACAACACTGGCACTGTTCGCGGGGGCGATGATCCCGAGTTCCATTTCTCGGCGACTTTTGCGATCACCACGAATTCGAAAGCAAGCGATGGGCATGTACGCCACCGATCCAGTCGCCCTCGACGTAATAGCGCTGCAAGACGCCATTTCCTATGTGGGCGGATTCAGGAATACCTTGCGTCTGCTGAGGGTTCTTCTTGCAGCACATTCGGTCGATCTCGAAAATCTGGCCAAACAGGTCGGTACTCCGACGGTAATTATTCGTGGTGAGGCCGATCGGATGTCAACCGACGCGGACTATGTCAGACTGCGTAAAACTATGAACATAAAAAACGAGATCGTGCTCGAACGGTGTTCGCACATGCCAATGCTTGAGCGACCGAGTGACCTCGCTAGCTCGATCCTCTCTATCGCTGAATAGTTGAGAAAGTTTATCGATGACGCCACCCGGAACTCCCCCAGCTATTTTTGATCCGTTTTTGACAGTACCGCCCTTAAAGAAAACGTCAACTTGGCCATCGTGGCCCCTTCTTCTTGTCCTACCAGTGGTCTATTGCATACTTGTAAGTGTGACCCTACAGCAAGGGACGTTTGGCAGTATTAGTGACTTCCAGATCTATCGGGATACAAAAGCGAGCCTAAATCTTGGTCAATCAACCAAGTCTTCACCTCGTTTCCCCTTCTTGCGCGACTTTACACATATCATTCTCATATCAGTCATTTGTCTGACAATTCCGGTAGTTCATAAGCAGTGGCGTCTGCTAGCGCTTTCGGTCCCAGCGCTCGTTGATAGCGGCGCACTCAAGCCGAAGTCAATTCCTATTTACAGTCGTTTGCACAAGATGCTACTCATCGAACGCTGCGTGAATAGCAGACCAACGGCTGCAACTCGCCTTCACGCGCTGATTGAAAGCGCGAATGCTGGAATGACACGCGCTGGCCACTGGGGACTTTGGCTGATAACAGTGGGATCCTTTTTCGTTGCCGTATTCCTCGTTGTCGGTGCGAACCAGAATGGCATCTTCAAGGCCTACTCTGGCGATGTGCCTGCGGCCGAACTTTCGACTTGGGTCGAGCGCTCGTATGAGTCCTGGTGGGCGAGTATCGATCATCCAGGTGGAATGCTCATTTATCTCGCTTTGATGGGCATCGGGATGTTTCTCGTCCTTGTTCAGAATCTTGTAGGGCTGGTTGCCGTCTGGACATTCTACGGATTTACTGCCGTAGCGGATCTCGACATCGATTGGATCGATCGAGACGGTGCGTACGGTTGGCGTGGCGTGACGGACGTTTATAGAACCATATTCATGTCACTTTCAATGCATGGCATAGCAATGTCGATAACTCTACTGGCATTCGGGATAGAGAACGTTCCTTGGGTTATTACGGTGCTCGTTATCTGGTCAATCATGTTGCCGACTGTCACGCTCGGCCCTATGTACGCGCTTCGTGGCATGTCTGATGCGGCACAGGAACGGCGCATCTCCGAGCTCCTGGCGGCCGCGACAACAACCGGACCGCTGACAGCAATCCAGGGCGAGGAGTTGCGGAAAATAATACAGGAAGTCAGGACAGTCGAAGTCCGACCGCTCAGGGTGATCAATCGTATCGAGCTGCCCGCCTTCTTTGTCGCTGTTATTCTTCCTGTCATCCTCACTGGCCTCCAAATCTATTTTTCCCTCGCAGGAACCAAGTGATTCACATCGAATGCCAATGAAATAGTTCGCTAGGAGAGCGGCTTATGGAAAACACTGGTAACAGCCTCTCGGTGCGTAACCCGGCATTGAGTTCTTCGAGTTGGTATAGCCAGCTAGCTGACTGTATTGCTGAATCCGCATTTCTCCGACTCTGTCGCCACTTGGACGTTGTGGTCCAGGGTGTAGATCGAAGCCTTCTGGGCGACAACTCAAGCGAAACTAGTCGACCTACCATTCGCATCTTGGATAGAAAGGAATTCTCTCGCCGCTTGGCAAAAAATGGACTCCGAGGCGCAGCAGACGCATACGTCGCTGGCGAGTGGGATAGTGACGACCTTGCGACAGCTCTAGTGCCGTACGCAGCACTCCTACAAAGACTGTCGTGCTCAGTTCTGGGTCACGTTGCCGCTCGAATCCTTGAAGGTCGCGGTAGGTTTATGAAAAACAGCGTAGAGCAGGCGAAAGGCAACGCGTCTTTTCACTATAATGTTCCTGCCGAATTTTTCGCTCACATACTTGACGAGTCGTTCACGTATAGTTCAGCTATGTTTGCCTCGAACGATGAGTCTTTGAGCGCAGCACAAGCCCGCAAGATTGCCACAGCTATCGATAAAACTGCCGTTCCGCAGGGAGGCACACTCCTTGAGATTGGGAGCGGCTGGGGAGCTTGCAGCCTGGCGGCGGCACGGCGTGGTATTAATGTGGTAGCGGTGAGCCCGGCCAAAAACCAGATCGATTTTTCCCGCAAGCGCGCGGCCGACGAGGGGTTGCATGTTGAATTTTTGGAGTGTGACTACCGTAACGCTACGGGCATCTACGATGGAATAGTTAGCATCGAGATGATAGAGGCTGTCGGCGCTGGCAATATAGGCGAATTCTTCGAATCAGCATCGGATCGACTCAAGTCGAATGGTGTGTTCTTTTTGCAATTCATATACTCAAGCCATGCCCGGATGGTTCTGTCCGGTCGGCGTGACACATGGATTCGACGAAACATATTCCCCGGAGGTCAGATCCTATCTAAGCAAATAGTGAATTCGGCTGCAGCGAGCGCAGGTTTCAGGCTTGAATACTCAATGGAATTGGGCCACGACTATGCTCGGACGCTCAAGCTGTGGGGCGATCGCCTCCAAGCCGCCGAGGGTCATCTGTGTAGCGGTGGAATGAAAAGGCACGATTTTCGCCGTTGGATTTTCTATTTTAGGATGTGCGAGGCGGGCTTTCGGGCACAAGAAATTGGTTGTGTTCAATGGGCGCTTCGCCGAGTCTAGTGTGTCGCGCCTGAAATAAGTCAGCTAAATTGTTAGCCTGTTTGTGTGTCGAATCGTGGGCCTGCTGCTGTTGAGATCGTCGTGTCCGACGCCGAGCGTGCGGAGCTGGTGCGTCGGGCGGGCTCGTCGGATCGGCGTGAGGCGCAACGGGCCGCGATCGTGCTGGCTTGCGCTGAGGGTATGTCGAATGCGGGTGCTGCGCGGGAAGTCGGTGTCTCGGTGGGGTCGGCGGCGAGATGGCGTAGGCAGTTCGCAGCCGAGGGCTTGGAGGGGCTGGGCGATCGCGATCGTGGTGGGCGGCCGGTGGCCGAGATCGTGTTGACCGGTGATGAGTATGAAATGTTGCAGCGGTGGGCGCGTCGAGCCAAGTCCTCGCAGGCGCTTGCGGAGCGTTGCCGGATCGTATTAGGTTGCGCGGCAGGCAAATCCAACCAGGCTGTAGCGGGCGAGTTGGGTATCACGGCCCAGACAGTGGGTAAGTGGCGGGCTCGTTTCGCGCAGAAACGTCTCGAGGGGTTGTCCGACGAACCGCGGCCGGGGCGTCGGCCCTCGATCCTGCTGGACAAGGTCGAAGAAGTCCTCACGATGACTTTGGAGCAGAAGCCGGTGGACGCGACGCATTGGTCGCGGTCTTCGATGGCAAATCGAAGTGGCTTGTCGCCCTCGACGATCGGGCGGATCTGGAGCAAGTTCGAGCTGAGGCCGCACGTGGCCGACGGTTTCAAACTCTCGACCGATCCGTTGTTCGTGGACAAGGTTGTCGATGTGGTCGGGCTGTATCACAATCCGCCGGAGAAGGCGGTCGTGCTGTGTGTGGATGGGAAGTCCGGGATCCAGGCGCTGGACCGTTCGCAGCCCGTGTTGCCGATGATGCCAAGCATGCCCGAGCGGTACTCTCACGACTATGTTCGCCACGCCGTGACCAGCTTGTTCGCGGCGTTCGACGTCGCCGACGGGGTCGTGATCTCCAAGCTTTACCAGCGCCGCCGTGCACAGGAGTTCAAGAAGTTCCTCATCGCGATCGACAAGGCGTGCCCGCGGAACTCGATGTCCATCTGGTCTGTGACAACTTGTCTACTCACAAGACGCCGGCGATCAACACCTGGCTGGCCGAACATCCTCGCTTCCATAGGCATTTCACCCCGACCAGCGCCTCGTGGCTCAATCAGGTCGAGCGGTGGTTCGGGTTCCTCACCGACCAACTCCTGCGCCGTGGTGTCCACAAAAGTGTTGCGGCACTGGATAAAGACATCACCGCGTGGATCGAGCAGTGGAACGGCGACCCGAAACCCTTCGTCTGGCGCAAAACCGCGGAGGAGATCCTGGAATCACTCGCTAAATATCTTCAACGAATCTCAGACGTGACACAATAGCGGTCTGATTCCAAAGTTGTTGGGCAGTAACCGATCTGATTGAGTCGGTTTGTGCGAGCTACCCCGCTGGTGTTGTGTGACGGTGACCGAGCCTGGATCCGGTCCACGCGGGCACGAGCCGCTATCGATGGCAGCGGTGCGAGACACCGCGGCTGGCGCCAACTACCGATTGGGCTATCGCGATCGACGGTGACCTCGACTTCATCGAGTCAATCTCAGTCCACGCCAACGCGAAGTGCTCGTCCCTGCGCGTCGGGTAAGCCCCACACCGCGTGGCCCCGTTGACCGACCTCACCGAGGAGACGACAAACACCTGCCTAGTGCCCCGTGGATCACTTGCCGCACATAGGCTTCGCTGACCTGCATCAACCGGGCGATCGCGGGGACGGGCTGATGTTGCGCCGAGGCCATCACCACGATCGCACGCCGCACTTCAGCGAGGGGGGTTCGAGGCATTGGACCCAAAAGGAGCGCGGGCAGACCGAGGAAGGTGGACTGGGCAACGCGTGAACGCATTGCCTGTATCGCCCGGTGCTGCCCGCGAGACCTCGGCTGGCCGTTCTCAGTGTGGAGCTTGTCGTAGCTGCGAGAAGCGCTGTCTATCAACAAGATCGCCGAGATCAGTCGTGAGACTCTGCGCAAGATCTCGAAGGCCGAGGGTGTGTCGTGGCAAGCGGTCAAGACCTGGAAGGCCGGCACCGATCCCGAGTTCGCCACGAAGATGAACCGGATCCTGGACCTGTATGACCATCGACCCGCGGACGGGCGGGTGGTCTGTGTCGATGAGTTCGGGCCGTTGAACCTGCAACCTCGTGCTGGTCGCGGTTGGTTTCCGCAGCGTCAGCCGAAGCGGTTGCGAGCGACATACCACGGGACTGCTGCACGATCCGGTGACAGCGTGAGCTGCCCATGCGGCAGTCCCATCGTGGGCACGGTTAGCGGTGTTCCGGTGGATCACCCGCTAAAACACCCGACGAAGGCACCCCTACTGCGGCTACCTCAGCCTGGCCGACTACGAAACCGCTCACTAGCCCGATAGCATGGCTCACGCTGCGTAGTCCCAACCCCGTGTCCAGTCTCCAACGTCAAGGCCCGACCACACGAGTGGTAGTCAGCTCTCAGACTCGTACGAGCGGCGCCGCGTGACTTCCGCTTCCCGGGCGACGAGGGTGGCCAGGGCTCGGCGGCGGGGTGGGTTGATCCGAATGGTGACGACGGAAGCTGGTGCACAGGCATCGAGTTCGCTGGCGACCCAGGCGGCTAAGTGTGCACGCTGGGTATCGTCGAGATCGTCGACGCGCCCGTCGCCGTCGTCGAAGAGACGGACCTCGATCCCCTGCCGTCGCGCCTGCCACGCGGCACGGCCGACGAGGGGCTGCGCGAGGCCCGGGGCGCGGGCGATGCTGCGCAGGTGAGCTTCGAAGAGCCCGGCGGTCGCGGCGTCGGCTTCGGCGAGCCTGCCCTCGGCTTGGATACGTTCGAGCAGCGCGAAGAGTTCGGGATCGAGGGCGGTGAGCTGCGTGCTGCGTTCGACGGTCGCGGCCTCGAGGTGCGCGGTCGTCGCGGCGCGGCGCAGGGCCGCAGCCCGAACCCGGTAGATGTCGCGTGCCGCGGGACGCACGGTGAGGGCGATGGCGGTCGCCATGGTCATGGGCGCAAGGTCGATGGAGGTGATGCCGAAGCCGAAGCCGAGCCCTTGCCCGGTCTCGACGGCCCAGGCGATAGCCACCGCGGCGATCAATGCCGAACCGGCCCAACCGAAGCCGGTCCGGCCGCGCACACACAGGAACGCATACGTCGTCGTCGCCAGAAACAGCGGCCACAGCTGGGTCCCGGAGCTCACCGGGACCGGCAGCACCGAGCAGACCAGCGCCATCGCGATCGGCCCCGCCACCGTCACCCCAAGCGCGACCCCTACCGGCAGCGGGTCGCCGGGCACGATCAGCAGCGCGGCCGCGGCGGCCATCAACACCAGCAGCGCCACGCCCACCGGCCACCACGTGGTGATCCCTACCCGCGCCGTCGCCGCCTGCAGCCCCATCCCGAGCAGGAACCCGCCCACCGCGATCCACGCCACCGGCTGCCGCATCCCGAGCAGGGTGCGGACATCGTCGCCCTCGGTTCTCGGCGCCCGCCACTCCAGGGTCACGGCAGTGCCCCGGCCCAGACCTGTCGCGATGGAGACTGAACCGCCGGGCAACTGCCCGACACGCTCCTCGATCGCCCGCAGCCCCAGCCGCTCCGCGCCGACCGCGGCGCGATCAAAACCGGGCCCCTTGTCCGCGACCCGCACCCGGATGCGATTTCCGTCCACCTCCAGCGCGACCGCGCCCGAACCCGCATGCCGACAGCTGTTCCGCATCGCCTCGGCAGCCGCAACCGCGAAGACCTCCGCGACCACGGCCGGATGCTCGGCTACCCCGGGATCGACGATTACCCGGATCGGCGCACCCATATCGACCTCACGCACCGCCGCCACGATCCGCCCCGCCACCTCCGGCAGCGGCACCGGCTCCGCAGAGGGCGGCAGCCTGTCGAGGCACGCGAGCTTGGCGAGCGTGATCCCGGCATGGCGCCTCAGCTCCCCGGCGGAGAGCGTGTCGCGCGCGGCGGCGAGCAGCGTCGCCATCACCCAGGTATGGATGAGGTCCAGGAACAGGCGGCGTTCGGTGAGTTTCGCGGTCCGCGCAGCCTCGGCGGCGGCCTGTGTGCCCTCCCGGCTGCGGGTTTCGTCCAGCACGCGACCGGTGCGTACCGCGATACAGCCCGCGCCAGTCAGCAGTAGGCAGTAGCTGATGTTAGTGATCAGATCGGGGATCAGGTAGGCGGTCGCGGCACCGGAGATGTGGTTGAGGAGCTGGGTCAGCGTCACCAGCAGCGTGGTGTATCCGAGCGCGGCGCGGGCCGGCCAGCACGCGGCCGCGCAGAGCCCGGCGAGCCCGGGGATAGCCGAGATCCACAGGTAGCTGGTCGGCGGTGTCCGGCCGTTCCAGGCGAGCAGCCAGGTCAGCGTGGGCAGCAGGAAACTCAGCGCGGCGACGGTCGCCGTCGCCCGCGCCGATCCCAGCCATCGGCTGAAAGTGGCCGCGCCGACGGCGATTCCGGGTAGGAAGATCGCGCTGACCGCCAGCGGTGTCCACCACGCCGCCACTACCAACGTCTCCGCGAGGATGTGGTGAGCCTCGATCCCGAGATAGGCGACGTACCCGATGCCGATGAAGCGGCAGTACAGCCGTACAATCCGAGTCTCGACCGCGCCAGCTCTGCGCACTACGACCCTCGGCGCGGCTGGAACCACGGCCGCCGGACGAAACCACCGAGCTGCGCTGCGCGCTTGAGCTCGGAGCGGGACAGATCGTCGTGCCCGAGTTCAGCGTACTGGGCGCGGATGCGGCCAAGATACCCTTTCACCGTATTCGGTTTAAGCTCCATGAGTTCCGCGATGTCGCGCTCGGATTCACCAGCGGCGTAGAGCGCCAGTACCCGCTGGAGTTGCGGGGAGAGGTTGGGAGCGAAGGCGGGATCGGCGTCGAGCACAGTCGCCAGGTCGGGCGAGACCACCGATTCGCCGTTCGCGGCGGCGCGGATCGCGTCGACCACCGCCGGCGGCGGGTCCGACTTCTTCGCCATTCCCCGCGCGCCAGCGCGCGCCGCCATCCGGACAAGCTCCGGTTCCTCGCCGGAGGTGAAGAGCAGCGTGGGGATACCGCGCGCGTCGAGCGCGGTGACATTGTCGAAGGGCGTCGAGCCGTCCCCGAGTAGCAGATCCAGCACCACCAGGTCGAGTGCGAGGTCGAACGTCAGCAGCTCCGGCACCGTCCTTGCGGCTACCGTGATATCCAGCTCCGGATGCGGCGCGAGATAGGAGCGCAGCGCGGAAACGGTGAAGTCCCGCTGATCGTCGACGACACCGATCCGCCGCATTCCGCACCCCCTCGACGGGCGAAATCATAGACCATGCCGAATCGCCGCGCGACCACTTCTCCCGCTAACGAATACCCCCGAAACAGACACCTGTGCCCGACCCGCCCGCCGCCATAATCTCAACGGTATCAACCCCGTTCACCAGGAGGTATACATGGCCCAATCGGAGCAGGACGTCCGCAATGCGATCGCGCGCGTGAAGAACTCACCCGCCAACGCCAGCGCCGACGACTGGAAGGTGGTGAACGACTTTGCTCGGCAGGCAGGGGCGCTCGGGAACCTCGCGCGCGAAGCGATCAAGGGCCGCTGATTCCGCATGGCTCTCTCGATGGACGAGTACGACCGCACCGTGTCCGCCGACCGCCTGGATGAGATCACCCGCCTGGCCGCGACGGTGGCGCCGGCACTGCTGCAACGCGCTGTCCCCTTCGACGTGACGCTGCCCGAGGGTGGGCCGCTCGGCTGGTACCTACGGTCCTATCGGATCATGCGAGGCACCGAACGAGACGGCATGACCACCTGGGAATGGAGCCACATCTCGGTGCTCGGGCAGGACGGAATCCTGTACACCGCCCGCAGGGAGGACGAGATGCAGACCTTCACGACCTATCAGATCGGTCGGGACGAACTCGTCGACTTTGGGCGGGTGGGCACCACAGACGCCGTGTCCTCCCTGGAGCGCAACCGAAACCACGCTGAAACTGTCTGCAATTGCACGGAATTCGGCCGCACGATTCTCGACGACCTGCACCAACTCGCCGCCGTCCGCACCACAGAACCCCGCCGGTCCATGATCCCCCGGCCCAAGCCCGCACCGGAACCGGCGCCAAGCCCCCAATTCGGTTGTGGCACAGCGCTGCTCATCATAGTGGCCACTTTTGCACTGGCGGTGACCGTCTGGCTGGTGTCCGGCTTGTTCCTGCTCTCGCTGCTGGTTCTGATCGCCGGGCTCGTGTACGCGATCGTCAGAGGAAGTACTAAAAGCTCCTAACAGGTTTTGCCGGGTAGCGACGATTCTGCTCGTAGTGCAGGACGTTTCACCGCGGCAGCGCCCGGATCGTTTGTCCGACAACGCAAGGGTCACCCGGTGATCAGGACTGTCGCGTGCGGGTCTTGGCTTCGGATCACGTCGGCGAAGCCGGTGATGAAGGCTCGATAGCCGGGGTAGCCCTGCATCTGTTTGGGCGCGATCGGGATGAACATAAAGGAGTCCCGTGTGACGGTGTAGCTGGTTATCGTTGTCCGGCACGGTGTCTGGCACGGTTCGGCGACTATCGCGAGCTCGAAAGACAGGATTGGTTCGGAAATCCGTTTCGGGAGAGCCAGCCACCGGCGAACCGAGAAGTGGAAGATGGGTCCAATGTTTCCATCGAATGCGACTCGGTAGGTCGCCACTTGGTGGAAGGTCGGGCCGCCGACTGCCTCGGCCGCAACCCGAATCGCCGTGTCGGCGATCACGCGCGGTGGAAGTTGCGCGCGCGCTTCGACATTGGCGTCGGAGAGTCGATGTGTTGCTCGCATGCAACGAGATTAGGAACCGCGCGGCGCTGTGCGAATCGGTCGAATAACGGACATGCGGGTTCCGGATACCTTGGCTTGCTGGTCGAGGTCCTCGGCAGCCGCCCTCGTGGTCAACTAGTAGGGGCCGGATCACAGGTCGTTCGGATCAACCAACCCGTCCTGAATGGCCCTGGCAACGAGTGCTGCTTTCGTCGAAGCGGGTCGACCGACCTGGGCGTACTTCATCCGAATGCGCTCCAGGTGCGTGTTGACCGTGCCTGCGGTGATGAAGAGACGTTGTCCGACAAGTGCTTTGGACTCGGTCTGAAACCACGCCAGCAACACTTCCCGTTCCCGCGGCGACAGTACAGGTCGGCTGGGCCGGGCGTCTTCTGTCATCGCCTGCGCCATGGTCGGGCTCAGGTAGGGACGGTCAGCACCGGCGGCATGCAGGGCCGCGACGAGGTGGTCTTCGCCCTCGAGCTTCGACAGGTAGGTGACGGCGCCGAGGTCTAGGCAGTCCAGCACGATGTCGCTGCGGATGTGCTGGGAGAAGATCACCACTCGGAATCCCCTCTCGCACAGCAATGTCGGCGCCGACAAATCAGCGGTCCGGGCACCGAACTGCAGATCCAGCACCACCGCCGAGACCGTCCCCGGGGTCGCGGTGGGATCAGCGAGGAAGGTCGCCGGGGTTTGATAATTGCCCACCAGCCGGATCGGCGGATCCGCCGCGGCGCACCAGCCGGCGATTCCGGCGTGCACGACGGCATGGTCGTCTACCACGGCGACCGTCATCGGCTCGCAGCTCATGGTCACGCCTTCACCTCGATCAAGCCCGTCCTCCGCATCGGCATTCGTTGGCCTGGCCGATTCGGCTCAGGACAGCAGCATCGTCGCCCACACCATCGAGCCGGAGGTGACAACAGTTCCCTCCGGCGCGACAGCTTCTGCTGCGCGTTGCAGGTGTTCGTCACAGTCGCAGGTGATGCTGACCGTCAGCGAAGGTTCTGCAGTGATAACGAGTTTGGCGCGGGTGCGGGCACCTGTCAGCAAGATTATCGGTACGGTCAGCGCTCGAGTGCGTTCTACGGGGTCAAGATCTGGAATCAGCCCGAGGACGTGCACAGATACTGCCACGCCCCGTGATTCTGCGGCGGTGACTGCCGGAGCGAGCTCTTCGAGGAAGGGGTCGGTGGTTGATTCCGTGCCGAAGAGTCGACGCAGCCGCACCGATTCCAACAGGCAACTCGCACGAACTTTCGGGTCGGTCGCCGTGTCGGGGTGTTCGACGAGCTGATTCAGCAAGGGCACGAGACCGATGGAGAGGCGGCCGTAGCGGTGTCGCTGGTCCTGGAGTAGAGCGTCGGCAAGCTCGGTGCGTACCTGTAGGTCGGTGATTTCGGCATTGATCTGTTCAGTACGGGCGACGGCGTGGCGAAGGAAATCGCTGAATCCGATCGCGACCGCCTGGACGACGGTCACGCTGATCACGGTGTAGACCAGCGAGGACATGACAGCCCAGGTGCCCGAGACCGTCACTGTCACCACGATCCCGGCGACCCACAAGACACCGAGCAACGCGAAACCTCGTCGGCTGCGGCGGGAGACCGAGAGCGCGGCGATCTGCCAGCCCAGCGCGGCCACCGCCCAGTTCCGGCCCGTCGCCAGGTCACCGACATCGAGCAGCAATACCTGTACCGGGCCCAACGTGACGACGACGGCGGCGGTACTCCACCACACCGCGGTAGGCAATCCGACTCGGATCTCGACCAACGCGAGCAATGCTGCCGCGAACGCGACGACAACGATCGCTGCCTGCGCGACGGGATGTGCAGCATCGAGCGCATTGTGCCCTTGGAGTCCGGTCACCAAGACCGCGAGGAGCACCAGACCGAATCCCAATCCGCGCAGCAACCCACGGACGTGATCGACACCGCCGCTCGGCGGTACGACAGCATCGCGTGGCCAACGGATGTCGACGGATGTCCCAGCCCCTGGCGCAGAGTGGATCTCGACGGTGGCGCCGACCAGGGTAAGGCGGCGTTGGATCGAATGGCGCACCCCGAAGCGCCTCTCCAGCAAGGTCGCATCGTGGGGGTCGAAGCCGACGCCATCATCGCGGATACGCACGAAACCCTCGCCGAGTTCGACAGTCACGCTCTGTGCCCGGGCGTGCCGGTCGACGTTGGTCAACGCCTCCCCCGCAGCGGCCACCACGGCCTTGCGCACATCCTGGTCGACGGTGTCGGGCGCGCCACCGGTGAACCGGACGGGTGTCGTGATCCATCTCGCGTGCTCGTGGAGTTGTCCGGCGAGATCATCCGGGCCCAGCAGGCTCGCGCTGTGCTCGACAGCTCGCAAGTCGCGGCGGATCTGGGTAGCGAGCCGATCAGGTGCGATGACCGCGCCTTGTCCGAGCATCGCCAGCGTCGAGGCAGCCGTGTCGTGCAGCGTCGCCCACTGTTCCATCTCGGCGTGGCTGCGGGCCTCGGCGACCTCGGTGTCGATCCTGGCCGTTGCCAATTCCGCGAAGGCATCGTCGGTCAGCGACGCCGATCGCAGCACCAGCAGGCGCAGGGCCGCGGCCGCTGCCCACTCGACGATCAGGAAGTCGAGGCTGAAAATCGTCCACGGGCGCTCGACCCCGGCGACGAACGTCGCCCCGACCGCCCAGGCACCCATGACCGCGACCGTCGCAGGCAAGGACCAGCGCGCCGACCGTGACATCCCGAATGACACCACCGCGGTTCCGGCTACCGCGAGCATCGGGCTCGCCGCGGCGGTGAACGCGGGTCCATCCACCAGCCACGCAGTGCATAGGAGGTAGGCGCCGACGACCGCCGACTCCCGCGCCGGCCGCCATTGCCCGCACCGCAAGCTGTTCGCCGCCCACACCAGCAACGCGACGTCGACCGCCACACCGATGGCCGTCCCGCCGCGCTGGACCAAATACACCACCGCGACCAGGATCTCGACACACCACAGCATGTTTGACGCGATCCGGTCGACGCGTGCTCGAACAGCGGCAAGGGTCGAGGGTTCGGTCATGATCGACATTATCCGCACCCGCGACAAGCGTGACGTATGTTGAGCGCCAAAAGTATTCGACCTTCATGCCCGACTTCAGGCCCCCAGACCGGAGACATTGTCCGATCAGGCGGGCGCTGTCGTCGGCATACCGGGTGGGACCGGCCCTGACCACCGACTCCCACGGCCCAACGTCTGTTCAGGATGACCCAGCCGAACCGGTCGCCAACCCCTTGCCGGGCGAGGTGGGCGCAATACCCTGGCGGGGCGTAGCCCCCGTCAACGGATCCCCGCCCACGGTCACCGTCCGCTTGCCCTGCTCGAATCCTCTACACGCCCAGTTGATCACGTAGTTGCCCGCCGGTACGTCGATGAATCCCACCGTGGCATGGCTGCGCGCGGGAACTCGCGTCGCGGGCGTGCGGAACGACACCGGGCCCGCCGCGTAGGCCTCGCAGGTGGTGATGTCGTTGTCGTTGTTGACGAAGGTGAACGTCAGGCTGTTGGTCGTGGTGTCGGTGTTCAACGGCACCGCCGCGTGTGCTGCCGGCGCGGTGATCATCGAGGTACCGACGGCTCCGAGGATAAATCCACACATCAATGTTGCTTTTCGCATGCTGTTGATCGTTCGCGATCTCGGCGGGTCGGGATATCCGCCAGACGACCCACAGTGGACATGCCATTGCAGGAATCGAGCTGATCAATACCGACCACGGGGGCGAAGCTGACCGTCTCGGCGACCAACCATCCACACCACGACGTCGAAACACCGGATCAGGCTGATGTCCTCACCCAACCCGGCGTCGGTGCGGGCGGCGGCCAGGATTTCGACGAGCGCACGCTCATCCTCACGCAGCGCCGAGCGAAGCGCCATCCAATAGCTTTGGCGGTCAGGATGATCCAAGACTTGCTTGACCACGCTGTCGATCACGGGCAACAATTTTGGCCGCTTGCGCGCGAGCAACTTGCTGGTGGTTACCGGCCCCACGCCAACAGATCGCAAGGCACGCCACAGCCGATCGGCGGGCGACCCCTCGTCGAGAATGTCGATCTCGGCATCCACCAAGTCGACATCAGCAGGAATCAAACCCAGCAAACTGTTCAGCCCGTCATGATCGCGCTCCAGCATTCGTATAGCCGCGCTGCCTGGGACTCTCACACTCAACAAGGTCACGGCCACTACATCCTCGGCGGTGAACACGTCCGCGATCTCCGAGCGGTCGCCGCCACCTCCGAGCCGCTCGAACACGGCCCCCGGATACCTCGGTGATCCATCGGCATCGACGTCGCAGAAGTAGGTCCGCAACAGCGCCGCGGCGGCCGCCGTCTGGTCATGTTCCAACTCTGAGGGAAAAGTCCACCGCACAACCGGTCTCATCGAATCACTCCCTGCTGGATCGCGAGCAGCTGCACCATTGTGAACGAGTTGTGACTATCCGCAGCGACAAGACCCGGTCACTAAATCGGGCACTACTTCACATGACGGACACCGCCTGCTATCGGTCACCTCGACCGCAGACCTGAGCACCCGTTGCGGCATCGGTTGCCGCACAGGACGGCTCGTGACCGCTGGCACGATACGTTTCGTCGGCGACGGCCGACGTTGGGTGTGTCGATGCTTTCTCCCTGTCAGTCGTTGGAAGATTCCCGCAATGGCGGCGCGGTCGTGGAACGGGTGACCGGCAGCGAGCAGCGCCTGCTGGTATTCCTCGAGACTCGTGTCCGGGTCGACACTGGCGATGTCGGCGACGATCCGGTCCGGCGAACGCATCACCTTGCGGGCAGGGTCGACGGGGCGCCGACGCTTGGACTGGGCTGCTCGCAGCCGCTGCTCCGACGCCATTCGCAGAGTGACGTAACCCAGTCCGGCTGCCTGTGCCTCATCGCGACACAATTGGGCCTTCCCTTGAGGATTTCGTGCGAACCATGCGTTCGCGAATGCTGTCCAGCGCTTCTGTTTTCGAGCGTCCAGCACGGGCTCGGGGCTCTTTCCGCGCCGCCTACCCGAGCCTTTTCTCCTGGCAGGGGCGCCGAGACCCGTCGATGATGGTTGAGCTCGACCGGTCGTCCGGCTCGCATTGGGACGCTGTTCTCGTGCAGGGGAACGGATCTCCTGCACAGCTCCGAACTCGAAGGGATCGCGCACGTCGTCGTTCACCGGGTCATAACCCGGATCCCGGTCATGGCGATGCGCCCGATTCCCGTACCAGTCGTCAACCGACATCTCAGCCGCCTTTCCATCTGCCCCGACCCGGCAGCGCGCGAGGAGCACTTCGGACGGATCCTAACGACGAACACCGACATCAATCAGGCGAAATGCACAGATGGTTCGACGAGAGTGGGTCCTTCACGAGACGCATCGTGGTTTGTGAGGGCCGCGTCCGCTGTTCGCCCTACAGACGCGACCGAGCACCCGACATATCGTCGATCCAGGCCCGACCACCTCCAGGCCAACAGCGCTGCGGCCGAAGGGAACACAACAATGCGGATACCATCTCGAATATTCCCCGCGGTCATCCTCGCCGGAATCACCTGTCTGATCATCGCGATCTTCGCCGGTAAGACCGCGTCCAACCACGGACCCAACGAGACGTACTTTCCAGACGGGCTCTACCTCGCGACGATCATGTCGTTGACGGCGTCGATCGGCGCCACCCTCGTCGTCGACCGCTTCCTCGGCAAATCCGAGCGGGCTCCACGCTGGTACGGAATCGGATTCGCCGCCGGCGTCGTCATCTTCTTGTTCGGGTTTCCCTGGGCAAATCTCGATCGGGGCGGCGGGCAGGCATTTTCGGTCCTCGAGTGGTGGTGCGCGCCGATGATCGCGGCCGCGGCGTACTCGGTTGCGGCGGTACTCGACGCATACGCACGCGAGGAACGAGATCGAGCGGCCACGCACGCACAGCGCCAACGAGAAGCGCAGACCAGAGCCAGCCGTCAGCGGGACCTCGGCAATGCACTGCAACGGTGCACCGCCGACGCGCTGACCGCATTCGAAGAGCTGCCCGCACACCTGATCGCGGCACGCGACACCCTCGACCAAGCCGAACAACTCTTCCGCGAGAACGCTTACGCACCATTTTGGTCGGCGATCGAGGGCGGCACCGCCCACCTCGGCCGATTCAGCGCCACCCTCGTTCGACTGCGCATGTACGCAACCGAGTACGCCACCGCCGCCGCGGAATACGAGGGCGCCGCTCCGCCGTTTCCCGTCGAGACCACCAGCCTCGAATACCTGACAGCCCACGAGGTTCTCGTCGCGCGACTGCACCAACTCGTCCGGCCTGCCCAGCGCGACTTCCACTTCGCCAGCATCTACGAACAGCGCAAGACGAACACGATCCTCGTCGCCGGATTCGGCACGTTGGCCTCGGCGCTCGACACGATGGGCTCGCGCCTGGCCAACGAGATCGGCGAGCTCCGAACAGGTGTCGCCACGATGTCGACCAGCCTGAGCACCGAACTGTCGGGCATGCATTCGAGCATCGCCACCTATCAGCGCGAACGCGGCCACATCGATGGTGAATTACTTCATCGCCACGATCGGGTGGTGTCGATGTTGGACAACATCCAACGTGGTCACCGGCCACTTCTGTGATCGACGTACCGCCCACGCACATTCGATCGTCATCGAAGGAGAGCCGGATGGTACGTCCAAATACCACCTTCGTGCCCATGTTGGGTGGTGTGGCCGTGTTGGCCATCTCGATGCTCGTCGGCTGCTCCGAAACGCCCGCAAGCCATTCCGTGGAGACGACCGTGACGACGAGCGTATCGGCAACCTCGAGCACCCCTCCCCCGCCACGACCAGTGACAGTCACGAATAGTGGCACGGGCGGACGGGAGTCCCTCGCGGTTCGTCGCGGTGTCTTGGCTTGGGGGTGTAACGGCGCACCATTCGCGAAGAAGCACCCGGAGAGGGTGCAGGTACAGCTGCCGACCGAAACAGTTCGTCATGACGTCCCGATACCGACGTCAGGTAGCGAACGACCCGCCGACGCCCAATGCGCCACCATGAGTTCCGGGGCGACCAGTACCGTTGTCATCGGCGGCGTCGTCCACAGGAAATCGTCCGGACTCGATACAGAGTCGTATGAATTGACACTCTTCTCATACGATCTGGATTCGACTTCACCGCTCGCAACGAAAATCCTTGTCGCCGATCGCCAGCCGATGAGACTCACAGGAATAGCCGGCACCGCCGGTGGCGTTGCTGTCTCCTACTCCATGCACAACAACGTATACAGATCCGAGACGCAGTACTTCGCAGGCCCACAGTTGACTCCGACCTGGAAAGCTGAAGGGAATGTCGTGGCGGCCACAGATGGAATGATCGCCGTCGAGATTCCTGATTCCCGAGGCGGTACTCCACGGTTTTCAGTGCATGCCGCCTCAGATGGAGGACAGCTGGATATCGGATTGAGTAGCCGGCCGGATGTAATCGTTCGAGCTACATCGTTTTTGAGCTCATCGGACGAGGGGTTCGCCTTCACCTGGCACGGCGTCAACTCGACAAATTCGCATCACGTCGTCGACGGGATCGTCTGGGTAGATGGCAATGATGTCGGCAAGCAACGAAACGCGCTGGATGAAGCAACCAACTTTCAGCCAGATCCGGTATCCAAACTCGCACTCGTCACCTACAACGACGGCGGGGAAACCGCCTACAAGGTGGTCGATCGGACAACCTGGGAAACCAAGTTGGAGATCGATGCCGCGAAAGCGAAAGGCATAAATCTCTCGGCTGTCGGAATAGCGGACGAGAAGCTCTACATTCTGAACGGCAATGATTCGCCGGTAATCGAGATCACGACAGGCAAATCTGTTCACTCCGGCTGGACATCATTCCCCGTGGCCAAACTCGGCGCAGTCACCGTGGTCGCGACAGAGAGCGACCACGGTCTCAACGCGGGATGCGTCGACCCCGCGTTCGGACGCGGCGACCCGAAGTTGGCGGTCTACAACTGCCCCACCTTCACCCTTGTTCCGGACGTCGATGGAAATTTCCCTGGTCCGAGCTACTGAGGTGGCACACTGCCAAGCGAGTTACCTGCGGATCCACCGCTGAGCGCAGGGAGAACTGATGAAGCGCGCCACTGTCTTCGCTGTCGCCGCAGCGTCGATGCTCGCTGCTGGGTGCACCGGCAGCACCTCAGCACCGACGCCCGTCACTGTGTTCGTGACCCCGACAACAACTGCGCCAACGGTTACGGCCACGCCGGGCGGCCCCATCCCCAAGTCTGAGACGTCGCCCCGGGACAATCTCATCAAGACGATCGGGGGTCAACATCACCGGTTTCCATCCCGGCAACGATTGGAGCCTGGTCGACGCCGGCGGAACGACACTGCCGCACGCCGACAGCAACGCTGTGTACGGCTGCCACCAAGCCGACTGGCCAACCGACATGCGGCCCGCATCGACCTACAGGTTCCGTCTGACGTTCGAGAGCCCAACTCCGACAGGAATCCTCGTCTACAACCCCGCTCCCGACGGCGGCTGGGAGTGGGCCTTCTGAGAACCGGGATCTGTCGGCGCGGTTGCAGTCGCTGATCGGTCACTCCGCGCACAGTTGCCGGGCGGCCGAGTCGATCAGCGAAAGTTCAGCGATGACAAGCAGTAGGTCTTGTCGCGAGGCTTATGGTCGAACTCCATCTGCCCGCGTTTGCAACTCGGCATGTAGTCCTCCACGAGCCGCCCTCGGAGTAGCCGACTTTCGACGCCTTCGCTGATGAACCCCGACTTCCCTGATATGCAGTTACCGACATTGACCCGCGCCCGGCGAGGTCATCGTCGCGGCACGCGAGCCCGACTCCGCGGCCGCGGTAGCTGGTGCCTCTCAGACGCAACCCCTACCTCGCGGCGATTCGCGGTGCGAGGAAGGCGGCAATTTCGATCCCGGGGTGTTGGCCGCTCTGTGGAGCCTTCAAGACCTTGAACGAACGATCCGAACTGGCTTTGACCATGACGACCGGTGACGCGAAGACGGCCTCGATACCAAGTCCTGGGATAGGCGTCCCAGGTTGACCATTGAGTTGACTTCGCACACGCTGTTCGTATGTCGCCGTCGGAAACGTCTCCACCTTGACGTAGCTGTTGTCCTCGCCATCGTAGAGGCAGCCTGATTCCCGGCGATCCTCTGTGGAAATGATCCGTAGACCGGAGAGCTCGGAGATTTCACTCATTGTCGCGAATCGACAACCGGAGTCCGCTGCTTGCGATTCCGATACGGGTGTCCCGGCGCTGACATTGCCCGAAGTCGTCTCCACACCGCACGAAACGAGCGGAAATACGAGAACCACGACCACACAGACAGCCGGATGAAAGTACTTCATGGCATCACACCTATTCCTGGACCGGCGCTCCGAGACACCAAACTACCCACGCCCGGCACCGATTCCGGCCATGACTACCGTCAGGCATTTGTCGGCCGAGCCTATTCAGATTCAAGCCTTGAGATTTGCATATTGAACATGCGCGGCGCGATGGACTGGACGCCGGCCGTGACGTCACTCCGAGATCCGCTCACGTACGTATGCACGAGAATGCCGCGAAAGTACCCGAACACCGAGAAAGTCGTCTTGTCGCCCTTTGAATTCTCGATCGCAACCGCCCACTTCGGGACTCCCTCCATCTTCGCGGCTCGCATCAGCGACCCGGAGACAGTACGTGGCAAACAAGTGGCGCTCCACTCGATCAATCCCGGGTCACTGCCCACCGCAAACAGTTCCACGTTGTAGCGGAGCGAACTACTGTCGAAGGTGACATTTGCGGCCGTCTCCTGGTCACCCTTCTTCACCCAACCGCTCGGATCGCACCTGTCGGTGACTGTATCGAGTCCTGTGATCACCGCTATTGGCGACAGGTGAAATTTGCCACCACTAGGAAATTCCGACTCGGGAAGCAACAGTTTGTAGCTCAGGTGCGCAATACCCGGACCTCCAGAAGGACCTTCTGAATCCGTCTTCGAAGGTTGCCCGGTCTGGGCCACCGATCTGCCGTCGTCCGAGATTCCACACGCCGTCTGGGAGAATATCGCAGCAGCAACCATGAGGATCATCGATCTCGTCAGAATACGCATTCTGTTCGCAATCGGGATCGCCGGAAAAGAGCCATGACCCACGTTCATCTCGCACTCAGCGATGACAAGCAGTAGGTTTTGTCGTGCGGCTCATGGTTGAACTCCATCTGTCCGCGATTGCAATTCGACAGGTAGTCCTCCACCGAAACCACCCGGTAGAAGCCATCACCGGAGAACCTGTCCACCGAGCCGCCGTCGGAGCAGTCCGCCTTTTCGATGCCGTCGTTGGTGAACCCGGACTTCACCGAAACGCAGTCACCAACACTGAACTCGGTGTCCAGCAGGGAGCAACCACTGGCCGCAGACACCGCTACCCCGGCCGCCGCAACCATCAACACCCATCGAATCCTTTTTGCCGACAAGAGAATTCTCCATCCATCAAGCACCAGCTAACATCTGGTGTCGAGTCTAGGAAGAGCGGCTGCGCGCGAGTATCCGCCGATCAGCCGACAACGCCACCCGCTCCGGGCGGCTCACCAGTCGATCCTGGGTGTGTTGACCCGCCGGAACAGCAGAGCGCGCCATCGCCCCGAGGTTGTGAAACCCTCATCGATGCACCACAATTGGCACGATCAACCAGCAGATCACAGGGGGCACAGTGGCCGAATCAGCTGATGTGCGCCGCATCGGAGTGGTCGAAGACCACCAGGTCACTATCACCGGACTTCGCCAAGTCCTCGCCGGCGAGCCGAGCGTCGAGATCGTGGCCACGGCACCGTCGGTGCCAGAGTTGCTGGCAATCAGCACGGACCTGGTATTGGTCGTACTCGATCTTCGGCTGCCCGATGGATCGACTCCGGCGGAGAATATCGAACAGTTGCGGGCAGCCGGGATCGAGACGCTGGTGTTCACGTCCGCGGACGAGCCGTATCTGGTGCGGGCCGCAGCACGGGCGGGAGTGCTCGGCGTGGTCCGCAAATCCGAACGCGACGAGGTGGTTGCCGTCGCGGTGCGGGATGCTGCGGCGGGCAAGCAGGTGCCGACCATCGACTGGGCGATCGCGATCGATGGTGATGACGACTTCACCGGCGTCAAACTCAGTCCTCGCCAGCGGGAGGTCCTCGCGCTGTACGCATCGGGTGAGCCCGCGGCGCGCGTGGCACGGCTCACCGACCTCACCGAGGAGACGGTCAACGCCTATCTCGGGCGAATTCGGCTGAAGTACGCCGAGGCTGGGCGGCCTTCGCGCACGAAGACCGAGTTGTTCAAACGCGCATTGGAGGATGGGTGGCTACCGATACCGCGTCGACTGCGCGCACCCTGAGCGGCGTGGGAGCGACCGAGTCGCGTCTCACGCGTTTGTTCGCCCGGTTCATCGCGTCCGGTTACCTATTCTACCTGCTGCTGTTGATACCCACTATTGCCGACCAGTACCCGGTGCTGGAACCGTGGTGGACGGTCTTCGCGGTGCTCGCCGTCTTCGGACCGCCGATGCTGATGGGCGCGGTGTCGTTTCACCTGGACTTGCACTGGAGCCGTCGGGTCGCGGCGGTGACCGCGTTGTCGTATCTGGCTGCGGCGCTGGCCTGGCCGTTGGCGTGGCGTGGCGACTTGATGACCGCGGACGCGTGGATCTCCGGAATACCGGGACTCGCCGGGCTGTCCGCGGCAGTGGCGTGGGGTCCGTTTCGCACGATCGTATTGCTGACCGCCTCGGTGTTCACGGTCCAGTTGATCAACCAATTCAGCCGCACGCCGGACCACAATGCGCCATTCCTGCCTGATCTGCTGTTCGCGTTGAGTTTCTGCCTGCTGTATGTGGCGGCCGCGTTGATGGCCCTGCACACCGGTCGGCTGCTCGATCGCACCAGAGCCGAGGCCCACACTGCCGCTGCCACCGCTGCCGCCACGCAAGCTCGTGCCGTGCAACGCGTTCGATTCAACGCGTTGCTGCACGACTGGGTGATGTCGACACTGCTCGCGGCCGCGCGGGGCACCCGGCGCGAGGACGTGCGATACCAGGCCCAACTCACGCTGGGCAAACTCGACAACACCCGACCCGACACCAACGTCGGATACCGACTCTCCTCTGCCGCTGCCTATTTCCGGGCGGCGATCGCCGATATCGATGACGCTCTGGTTCCGACGATCACGGTCTCCCCCGACGACTCGGTCCTGCCCGCCGATCCTGTCCAGATCCTCGGTGCCGCTGTCAGCGAATCAGTCCGCAACAGTGTCCGCCACGCCGGACCGCATGCCACACGGACTGTCGAACTCACCTTCTCCGCCAACAACATCGACATCACCTGCGCCGACGACGGTGTCGGGTTCGTCCCGGCACAGGTTCCAGAACACCGTCTCGGCTTGGCGGTGAGCATCATCGAGCGAGTCCGCCACCTCCAGGGCGGCGCGGTCGAGGTCCACACCGAACCAGGCGCGGGGACGGTCATTCGTTTGGGCTGGAAAGAGCCTGCTGCGTGAGCACCACCGCCTCGCGCGATATCCGCGCACTGCTCGGGATGGATACCCGCGCCGCGTGGTTCCTCGCCGGATTCTTCTTTCTCGCTGAATCGGCTCTGGCCGCGACCGCTTGGAACTACATGGAGCACCGCTGGCCGGTCGTGGTCTCGTTGGCGATTGTCGGTGCCGTCACGATGGCGTTGCTGCGAGTACGCGCTGACCCGATTCCTGTGCTGACGACCATTGCGATCGCTGCCTCGATCCCCCTCATTACATTCCTGACGTTGACCAATATGCCACTGCCGCAGGCCACTTCGGCGCAACTGTGGACTTTCGGCGCCGGGACTGTGACCGCGACCTTTCTGTGCGTGCGTGGCCGCACCCTCGCCGCCTGGTGTGGAATGCTGGCGTCGATCGGCACGACGGCGGTGTGGGCGGCAGGCACTGGACAAGGTGCCGGGCACGGCATCTCTATCTCGATCATCAATCTGGGTCCGTTACTGATGGCGACGTTCTTCGCCTACACCTTGCGCCCGGCGGCCCACGCGATCTTTCAGCTGCGGGCCGAGTCCACCAAGCAAGCCGGCGCCGAAGCGGCCGCCGAGGCGTTGCTCGCCGAGCGTCTCGCCCAAGCAGACCGCCTCGACCACCTGGTCCGCCCACTCCTGGAAGCCCTGGCCGGGCCCATACCGGTGACGACCGACGTGGCCGAGGAATGCGGACTCGTCGAGGCTTACCTCCGCGACACCCTTCGAGCCCCGGCGCTCACGACCGGCGAGGTCATCATCGCAGCGCGCGAAGCCCGCCGCCGCGGGGTGGACGTGGTCCTGGTCGACGACCAAGGACTCGACCACGCCGACGCGGTGATCCACAGCCGGCTTCTCGCCGCGGTCAACGACGCGCTCCATACCTTCGACAGCGGCAGTATCCACATTCGTATCCTGCCGCCCCATCGGCCGATCTTGGCCACCATCGTGGCCAACCACCCTCGTACCGGGATCCGCCGCACCGAGTTCGATCAGTCCGGACATCCCGTTGGTGGGCCGGCGAACTGACCGCGGCGTGCGACTGTCATCCGGAGGACTGACAGTCGCTCGGCCTATTCAATTACCACCGAAATGCGCGCGAAAATTGCATCATGTTGAAGAAAATTGCCACAGCTTTGGGTGTCGCCATCGACGCGTTTACCATCGTTCTCTATCACGCGTTTCTCATTACTATCGGCGCATTCGGAGTATTTCTGATGCCCACGGCCGCGGGAATAATTCTCCTCGTTGTCGCGATCGGACTCGCCGTTCTCTATTGGACGACGGGATGGATGTTCTTTATCGGCTAGAACAACCTCGGCAAGTCAGATCTCGTCAAGTTGGAGATGTCCGTCCTGCAGGGCCCTCGCCAACAATGCCGCTTTTGTAGGCGCGGGCCTGCCGACCTTGCCGTACTTCTCGCGAATGCGCGTCAAATGGGTGTTCACCGTGCCCGGCGCCAGATACAGCGACTGGCACACCTCACTTTTCGAGTCGCTGAGGATCCACGCCAACATCACCTCGAGCTCGCGCGGGCTCAGCCCTGGCACCGCCCACCGCCGCGCGGCATGCTCGAACTCACCCGAAACTGGTGCTGTCCCACCAACTACCGACATCGCCTCGTCCTCCGATCCGCACAACACCCTCGTGCGCAAGATTAAAGGTTGAGCGACTCCCCTGTGAAGGTTGCAGTTGCGGGGCCCCAAAAATGGTGCCTCCTTTCGTTTGGCATAGAAAATAGCGACCGCACGGTATTTCTACGAATTCCCGTCAAGATTTGTCGTCGATCGCCCTCGAACGCCGATCCCGCCGCGCGAGCAAGCCGGCGCGCATCGTGAGCCCGAGCGCGGCGACCAAGAGCGCCGCCGATCCCGCCGCGATCAGCCACCACCACGAGGGCAACGGCTCGGCCACCGACAGCTGCACCGCGTAATGGGTGACCACGCCCGCTTCCGACACGATCGCCACCTGCAGGGTGTGCCGACCGGCGGGCAGCGACGTCGGCAGGTCGACGCGAATCTGCTGAGTGCCCGCGTCCAGGACACCGCCGCCGAGTGCTACCGGGACACTGTGCATTTCGGTCCTATACGTGCTGCGCTCGGAAACGTCCACCTGCGCTGTCAAGCATGCATCTGCGTCGGTGCCGACGTTCTGGTCTGTCGGCAGGACCACCGGATCGCAGGTCTGTGCGTCGGCCACACGCGGAGACTGCCGCGCGGTCTGTCCACTTGCCGCGACGGGCGCCGTCGGCCCCGACGACCAGGACGCGATAGCACCCGCGATCCGGGCGTAGCCGTGCTTGTTCGGGTGGACGAGTTCCTGCGCGAGCTCGTCAGCGAAGAACTTCTTGCCGGCTCCTTCGGCCAGCCCGACCCCGACTATGCCGGAACGCTGTGCGTCGCACAACGTGTTCGATGGCTGCATGGATTGCTCCACCGCGTCGACGAAGTAGATCTTGCGATCGCCGGTCTCGGTTGCAGCGTCGACGGACTCGGCCAGGGTCTTGTTGAGCGCGGCGACGACCTTGTTGGCGAAAGTCACCTCCCGCGGCGCGAACTCTCCGCAGCCGATCCCGACTACCTCGGGAAAGACTTTCGGATAGGCCAGCACGAACAACGGCGCCTCGTAGCCGCGCTCGGATACGTACCGGCCGACATTGACCGCGTCATACAGCGACGTGTAGGTGCCCGGCAATTGGCCGCGAATGGCCGACAATCGCTCGGTGATCGCTCGGTCCGCGAGATCCTCGCCGATGGGTTCGCCTCGCGCGTCGGCGTCTTCGTGGCCGCATTCGTTGTCGACGATCTTCCAGACGGGCGCGCCCACCACTATCGACAGCAAGGACGGTTCCGGGATGCGATTGGGGAGCAGGCAGCGGGTGACGATATCGCCGAACCCCATGTCGTTGCCGCCGATGCTGAGAAAGGCCGCGTTCAAGGCCACGTCTGCGCGGCTCATCTCCTCGACTTGCGACGTCGTTTCCATTCGTCCGGGGAAGGGTGCGAACAGGTGGTGTTGCACCGCGCCCGAACACGCGAAGTTCCGGGTGCGGTCAGCGCCGAACAGTTGCGCCACGTGGGTGAAATCGGAACGGTGGCAGCGAGGATGGAAGGAGTCGGTGCCCGGCAGGTAGTTCCCGGCGCCCTCACCGGCGGCATAGGAGTCGCCGAATACGCCGATGTTCCCGTTGCCGTTGAGAATCGACCCGAGTTGACCTGCCACGACATCTTTGAACGCGTCCGACTTCACGACGGTCACCTCACCGGTGGCGCGCCCGTTGGCGCCAGACGTCGACGCGGCCACAATCCGATACTGGGCAGGCCCGGGGGTCGCGACGGTCGCGACCGGTAGATGCCAGGTGTATTTCGCGCTGCCTCCGGGCGGCAGGTTTCCCATTCGCAGCACCGGCGGCGCGACCTTGGGAAACATCTGCCCGCCCTGAGTGAACGCCAGCGAAATCCTCACGTCGCGAACGGATTCGGTGAGCGAGGCGTTACGCACCACCACCTCGATGTTCGCGACGCCACCCCCGATCACCTTCTTGGGTGCCTGCACCGTGAGGTGCAGGTCGTGCTTGGCAATGGTGGCGAGCGTGTCGATCAACTCTTGGCCGTTGGCCACGCTGAAGTACCGACCGTTGGTGGTTTTGGCGATGCACTCGATTTCTTCGCGGCCCTTGCCCGAGAGCTCGAATCCGACGCCTTGCACGGTGAGGTTGAATCCTTCGGCTTTGATCTGCTCTGCGACCTTGCAGGGGTCGCCACCGCAGGTGGATTCACCATCGGACACCAACACGATCGTCGCCGAACGAAATCCCTTGCCCTTCAGCGCATCTGCGGCGGCGCGCAACGCCGGTCCGGTCGGTGTCGAACCGTCGGCGCGCAAGGCGAGTACGTCGGCGGTGAGGCGGGTTCGTAGCCCGGCGTCGAGCTGACGCATGTCCAGCCCCGGGAGATATCCACCGCCATTGCACGAGCTGCTGGGGTAGGTCCACACACCGACAGTCGCCTTCGAGGACAGCTCTTGCACGATCCCCAGGACCGACCTCTTCGCGCTGTCCAGCTTGTGCACTCCGGCGGAATCGCTGTCCGCCATCGAGCCGGATGTATCGAGCAGCACGAGGACAGGTGCATCGGCGGTCGCCTCCGGAGGCGCGGCGGAAACCGCGGGCAACGGCGCGCCAAACAGCGCGCAGGTGGTCACGATCAGCAGTGCGGCCGCGGCCGCGAAGGCGCGCACCCTTACTTCTTCTCGGTGAGTGCGACGATCGCGTCGCGACTGCCCCGGACCGTGCCGGTCACGGTGACCCGGTCGGGCTCGCCAGCGACGACAGTGGCGACAATCATGAACTGCAGCGCTCCCGGCATGGGCACGGCCAGTTTCGCAGTCGCGCCGAACGCGACGTCGGTCTCCGCGATGCGGCGTCCGTCGGCGAACAATTCGAGGTGGACCGAGCCACCCGGCTTCGCGTCGGTCGGTAGGCCGAAGGCGAGGTCGATGTCTTCGACCGCGCCGGCGAATTCCCACATCGGACCGCTCGGATCAGTGCTCGACGGTTTCGACACCGAACACGACATCGCATTGTCGTGCTTGGTGCCGGCTTGTGTGTAGGAGCCGGTGCTGCATCCGTTCTTCGACGCTTCGACCCCGGACAAATACGCTGTGGAAGGTGCGTCGGCGATGGTGACGGTGACCTTCTCCGGCAACTCCGAGCCCGCCGGCGGTTGAATATCGAGAACCGTGCCCGGTGCGATCGCGGGCACGTAGCGACGTACGACCGCCACTTGTGTTCCCAATTCCAATAATTGGGCCCGCAGGTCCGATTCCGATGTCCCGGTCGCCACCGGCACCGCCGCCGGAGTTGACACAGTCAACGTGACCACCGGCGGTGCGGCCACGCCGAACGCGGGCTCCTGCTCGACGACGACGCCCACCGTCCCGGCATAGGGGCGCGTGCGAATCTCGACACGGCTTCCTGCACCGACGGAGTCGGCCAGCACCTGCACCGCGACGGACTCGGTAAGTCCACGCACATCGGGCACCACCGAATTGCTGCCCGCGACCGTCCCGCCCGGCCGCGCGGCCGACTCTGCACCGGAATCGGTCTGCGTGTTCGCGATCCGATTGTTGTTGACCCAGAATCCAGTTGCGACACCGGCGCCGAAGAGTCCGATCGAGGCGGTGAGGACCGCACCGAGGGCGGCGCGCCGAATCCGTTGTGGCCGAGGAATTCCTGCATTCTGCATCAGCGGTCTGTACCTCATCACTCGTGTCCGTGATGCCGAACCTAGCGCCGTCCTCCCGACACCGCAGTCAGCCGAACGAACGACATCGCGCCCTACTGTCTCGGTAGGTGTCGGTCGGATAGCTGATACCGGATCGCCGCTCTGGAGCGCATTCTGCGCCAATGGCATTCAACAACGGACCGAGCCGCCCAGACCGGCCCAGCCAAGCTCGCGAGATCACGCGCCAACTGCTCGATCCGGCGATACCGGTGATCCCGGTACGGCCTCTGACGCTCAACGACATCATCGTTGGGTCGGCGCGGGCCGTGGCGCGGCATTGGAAGGTTTCGATCGGGTTCACGTGTGCCGCAGTCGTCACCGCGGTAGCGGTCTTCGCGTTGTCGAGCTATGTGCTGGTCCAGGTCGCTATGTCGGTACTGGGCGAATCTGACGACCCGCTCACGTCGCTGATGGTGGGCGTGGCCGGAACGCTGGTTGTGGTCCTCGGGTTGCTTTTCGCCATCGGTATCCCGTGTGATGCCGCGATCAACGGGGTCGTCACTCTCGCGGCAGACCGAGCCATCCGCGGCGCGCCGGTGGAGTTTACCGACGTGTTCGCTCGCACGCGGCAATGCTTTTGGCCGCTGTGCCGGCTGATGATGGTGTTCTACCTCCTGTTGGTTCTGCCCGGTTGGTTGCTGCCGTCGCTGTCGCTGGTGGTGGGCGGACTGCCCGCGCTGATCGTCACGATGCCGGTTCTGCTAGTAGCCGAATTCGCGCTCGGCATCTTGTTCAGCTTGGCACCGATCGTTCTCGTTCTCGAGAACAAGGGCGTCGTCGCGTCGCTGAAACGCTCTGCGGCCATGGCGAAGCCGTCATTCTGGCGGCTGCTCGGACTGCACCTCGCGTGGCTGGTGATGGTGGTCGTTGTCTTGATGATGACCTATTGCCCGTTCGGCCTCGTCCTCGCGGTGTTCGGGCAGAGTACCGTCGCGTTTCCGCTGTATCTGATCGCCTACGTGTCGGTGGCCCTGCCCCTGTTCCGTACGGCGCAGACGCTGATCTACACCGATCTGCTGATCCGCGAGGGCACCTATGGGCAGGACTTGCTGCGTGATCTGACCGCCAACGCCGCCGCGGCGACCAGCACCCGCCCCGTTCGTCCGGTGGGCCGCGCCACTACCGTCGGTGCAGCGATTTTCGATGTGAGGCCCTTTCATGTGGCACGTGTCGCGGGTGCGGTGGCCTTGGTGCTGGCGATTTCCGATCTGCCAGGGATCGCGTGGTTCATCATCGCGGCGGGGTGCGCGTTCGGGGAGTGGCACACCCGGACCAAGTCGGTTCCGTGGCCGCCACAGGTCCACGACGTCCTCGTCTCGCTGCAGCTGGCGGACCCGAACAGTGATTCGTCGCCGCATTCTGCTGATATACCGTTGCCCTCGCCGTCCTCCCCGGCCGTCTCCCTGACAAAGCGACCGGTTGTCGCACCGCCTCCGGTGCCCTCCCTGCCCGTCCAGCCCGCCGACGCGCGTTCGACGAACAACCCTGTTCAGGTTCAGCGATCTGACGAGACCGTCATCGACCTGACCAAACCGTCGCAAAGGCAACAAGCCACCCCGTATCCGGCAGTGCCGCAGTCCGATCGGCCCACCGTCAGCCTCGTCAAGAACACGTCGACCAGCGCGACGACTCCCCCACGCGAACCCCTGGTGCCCATCGGTACGCAACCAGCCGATCCATTCGCGCCCTCAGCCGCAACCGGCACCGCACCTGCCCGCCGCCGGAACCCGCTGGCGCCGGCCGCCCTGGGCGTTGTCGCACTACTCGTCGCCGCAGGCGGTATCACCTGGTGGTTCACGCACCGCTCGCCCACCTCCGAGCCCATCGCGGTCCAGTCCGAGGGACAACTTCGCCATACATTCCCGGAGGCTCCCAGCGCCACTTGGACTCTCGCTGCTTCGCGCGTGTTCGCCCGCGCACAGTTCGCGGCACCGATACCGACTCCGACCGGCATGCCCAAGCCCGGGTTCCTCGACCTCGGCGACACCGTCATCACCACCGCCTACCTCCCGAACTCTGATTACCAACCCGACCTCGTCGCCATCGACGCCGCCACCGGCGAAATCCGGTGGACCACCACCGTCGGTTTCAGCGCCTCGTGCGCGAACCGGACGATCGACGGCCTGCTGCCCTGCTTCGGCCGAACCGGTATGGGGCCGGACTATTTCGAAGGCGTCGCGTTCTACCGCATGTCGGACGGTTCGCTCGATCATCGTCTCGCCGCGACCAAGATCTCCCGAATCGCGGTAGTCGGCGACGACATCATCACCGCGGGCTACGACCGAATCTCGCGCGGCAGTATCGATGACCTGACGGCCGACTGGAACGTCGATCGCAAGCCGACACAGGCCTGTCCGGGCTCCGGGGATCAGCAATACTTCGGCGCGACAGATGAATTCGTCTACTTCGGCAACGACACCGGCAGCACCGTCTTGCGCGCGAGCGACGGCAAACAGGTGATCGCCGCCAACGCGATCTCGATCGCCACCTATCGCGGACAGGGACTCGTCGCAGTGACCTGCCCTGGCGGCTCGAAGACCCAGCGCAGCACCGTTGTCCTCGACAGCGACGGAAACATGCTCCGCACCCATGACGGGCAGGGCGGATACGCCGCCCCGCTCATCGTGGCGGACTCGCCCGGCAGCTATCTGATCGATGGAACCGCCTACAACTTCGCCGACGGCAACCAGCGTTGGTCGGCTGGGCGCGGTGTTACCGACATCATCGACGACACGGTCGTCCTTGTCGGCGAAGACACGTTGTCGGCCATCGACTTCCGAACCGGTGCGACCCGCTGGACCCAGCCCTTCAACGTGGTCGAGTCCTACACCGTCCCGTTCCTGTGGCTCACCGATCGTGAGCACATCCTCTTCGCCAAAGATGATGCGCTACAAGCGATCGACCTTCGCACCGGCACGACTGCCTGGTCGCTTCCCCACTTCGAAGGCAACCCGCAACGCGCCGGGAACGGCTTCGCGATCGCCGACCGCAACCTCCTCACCTTCTACGGGCCCACCGGCGGACCCGCTACGGGCGCGACCGCTCCCACCCCGGACGCCGCACCGACACAACTCGTCACCCGATGCGGAAAACCGCCTCAACTCATTCCCGTGCAATACCGCACCGACACCGACGGCCTGGTCGTCCGCATGGAACTGCGGGCCGCATGTGCGGGCGGCGACATCATCTCCACCGACGGACTGCGGGTCTCGATCACACAGGCCGGCCAGTCAGTGGCGACCGGCACCTTCGACTTCTCACGCAACCCGCTCTACCTCCCACCCTCCGGAAACAGCGCAACCACCGTGCCGCACGAGTTCAAGTTCCCGTTCGGAGCATTCTGGCGCCTGCCCAATTCCCTTGCCTCGGGCGGCGATCCGGGGGTGCAACGGATCGACAGCGTGCACAACCAGACGGTCGAATGCGTAGACATCGGAACGAGCACCGGACCTCGAGAGGGACAGTCCCGCACCGGAACTGCGGCGACTTCGGTGGCCACGGGTTCCGTACCGGCTGCTGATCAGGAGCGTTTCGCGCTCGACGCGTTGCGCGCCCAAGCCGATGCCGACCGACCGTCGATCCAACACAGCCTGGCCGACCGATGGCTCCCCCAGCTCTCGTCCAAGCAAATCGGCCTGGTCGCACCGGACACTGACGGACGGATCGTGACATGGTCGGCAACCGAGATCCTCAACCAACACCTCCGGCTGCGAGTCAAATACCCCGAGGTTCGGCTGCTCTGGAGCGACGAGTGGCGTACGTTCGACCTACGCGGCTGGTGGGTAACCATCGCGGGCGCCACCTTCACCGAGCCCGGTCTCGCCAACAACTGGTGCGATGCGCGCAACATCACGATCGATGAGTGCTTCGCGAAATTGGTCAGCAGCAACCGGGAACCGAAGGGGACAACCCAGTATCGAACGCGATAGCCCCTCAGTCGCACGGGACCAACCTTCACTCAGTACCGACCGGATCAGCGTCGGGTCGGTACTGAGAAAGGATCCAAGATTTGGGCCGGATCAGAGCGAAACGGCTTTACCGACAGTACGTCTCAGGGTTTCCGAAGTCATGGTCCAGCCGTTGGAGGTTGATCGACGGGACGAAACCCCACAAGAAATCTTCGACCGCACGGCACCACTGCTCGGACCGTGTTGCCTGATCGCCGGCGAGACCGCAGAAGTATCGAATGGTTATTCCCGCAGCGTCGGGAATCTGGTCTACGCCGGGGATGACGACGTAGGCGCCAGTGATGCCTTCGACGACGGCACTGCAACTCTCCGACAGTGTCTTCGGCGATTTCGATGGCTCGGTCTGCTGTTTGGTCGACGGCGGCAGAGGATCGGCTTGCACCTGCGAACCACCGTCGAGCGTTGCGATGACCTGAACCCATCGCTCCGAACTTTCCCGCGCCTGAGTACTGCCTACGACCCGACCCCACCGTTATTGGTTTGGCAACCAGTACCGGCGCCGATGTCGTAGGACCCGTTCGCAAGCGGGCCGATCCGACCGGACGCGAACCCGACGATCATCGGAGTCTCGGTCCGATAGTTTTCCACCGAGTTCGGCGCTGTAGCACCAGTGACGTCTATCGGGATCGCGAGGAGCGTGCAGGTCCCATTGCCTGCCCCCGGCATCAGGATTGTGAAGTCGATGAATCCGCCGGGGGAGGTCGAAATCCGCGCCAACGTGGTCCCCAGACCCTGATATGGGCTGATACTGTCAGCCGCCGCGGAAGGTGACACAACGACCGTTCCGACCCGATTGCGAGCAGTCCCACTCCGAGCGCAGCGGCGCGGCGCAATCCGGAAATTTTCGTCATAGTTCTTCTTTCAGATCGCGAAACAAGAACTGACGCTATGCAACTACTTAGGAGTCCTCAATCATCCGAACGACCGACACTCGAAACTCTAAGCCTTGCGTCATACCCACCCAACCAGTGAGATCACACTGAGGTCAACACCCTTAATATCAAACCCTACCGGCATGGTTTCACCGTTCGAATTGACGATATATTGCCTTGGCGCCGCGATCCGAGTGTTGAAACGCCACCTTATTGTCGTCGATTCTGGCGACGGGATTCGAAACAATCGCGGCGTTGCTGCTCGGCAGCAGCGTAATCAGCCACGCAGCGCGTGTGGTGAGTCAGACCAGGACCCGAATATCGGCGGCGTCGGGCACCGAGCATCGGGCCGAGGGCCCAAGCGAGAGGCCACTTTCGACGACCCGGCATCACCCATTTCCGCCGGCGTCACGGTGCATAGCATCACTGATCACGGCACGAAGGTCACCGTCGAAGTAGCCCGTTCGGTCGACGGTCGACGCTGGTGAGTCGTGGTCGACTGGAGGCCGAAGAACAAGCCCGCCTCAAGCACCGCGACCACCGCACCATCGCGAGATTCCCCTTCAGCGCCAATGGCAAAGCGCCGGGCACCGGTGAACAGCCGGATTCTTCAAGCTCATCGCCGACCGCGGCAAACTTCTCGGCGCACACCTCATCGGACCCGACGTTGCCGAACTCCTCCCCGAGTTGACACTCGCCCAACAATGGGACCTCACGGTCATCGACATCCTCCGAAACATCCACGCCCCACCCGACCTACGGCGAGGCCGTCCAAGACGCAATACACGGCCTCGCCGGCCACATGATCAATCTGTGAATTCGGGGCAACCGACGCACAAGCTGTGAGATCGTTGGCGCACAACCGCATACGCGGCCAAGAACCGATGGGGCAGCATGGACATCATATTTCTTGCGGTACTGGTCGTCATGCTCGTTGTAGCGCTGTCTTGGTGGCTAGTGCGGCGATCGCTGCGTGCGGATCGAACGATCAACGCCGGTCCGGCCAACCCTCGCACGAATCCCTTATCCATCACCGCGTTGGTGCTGGGACTCGTGGCAGGGCCGTTGGCCATCCCGTTTGGTCATCTGGCCCGCGCGCAGATCAGGCGTACGGGTGAGCAGGGCAGAGGCATTGCGCTTGCAGGGCTTGTGCTGGGCTACCTCAGTCTGACCACCATCACGGCTGCGGTGATCCTGATCGCATCCGCCTGATAGCTTTGCGAGTCGACCGCCCGAATGCGGTTTGCGAATGTGGCTGGATGGCTGGTGGTCAAGCCGTCATCGTTCAGCGCGAACGTGCACTTGCCGACCTTCTTGAGCTGTCCGAAAGCCAGCGGCAGGTCGCGGGCCAGGGAGTAGGTGCGCTGGAGCGGGACCGTAATCCGAGCAGCACCCAACCGGACCGCTTCGAGTTCGGCCATATGTTCTCATGCGGGTCGGGATGCTCGCGCTGAAAAAGTCGGTTGCGTCTAATAGCGTGGTGTGCTCGACGCGGCGCGGTCGGTGGCCACGTCGCAGGCTGTGTTGTCCACAGCGATCATGGGTCGCAATTTCGATCTCGAAAGTTCGTGCAGACCTTGAACAAACACTCGATCGTCGGATCGATGGGCCGCGTCGGCGCGTGCCTCTTATCCGGCTAATGTTCATCGATAGCCCTGATCAAGAGGGCATGGGGATGTCCGGAGGTTCACCGGTAGCGAGCAGGCCCACGTGGAGGAATCTATGGGTCCTGAGCAGGGACGATAGCGTTCGGCTGTGGCTAATGGGTGAGCGGTGGAGTCTGGCGGGTCCGGGTGCCGACGGACTGCGACTGATCGATGATTATCTGGGGTTATCTGGCTGATCGAAACTACTCACCGAAGACGGTGCGGGCCTACGGTTTCGACCTTGTGATGTTCGTCCGGTGGGCGAAGGGCTCGGCATCGAGGATGTGACCACGCCGGTACTGCTGCGATTTCTGACTGCGTGCCGGACGGCGCGGCTACCAGGACGGCCGGGCCCGAACGTGGTGGATCTGACGGGTCACCGGTTGGACGGATACGCGGGCAGCGACGGTGAACCGGCGGCTGGTGGCGGTATCGGGACTGTTCGCGTTGGGCACTATCCCGACCACCTCATCTCGCTGGGCAGAACCGACGGCACGCTTATCCGCTACGCCGAGGTCGCCGAGGTCGCCGAGGTCGCCGAGATGTTCGACACCGCATTGTCGGCGGCGACTGTTCGAAGTCTCCACTTCGGTCGTGGAGGCCTTCCTCACCAATGTCGGCCACGCCAAAGGGCCCTCGACCATGAGGATGGAACGCATCGTGCTCTCCGGAATGCTCGGGTTCGCCGTCCGCCGGACACCGATGCAGACCAACCCGGTCCGCGAGACGAAGCCGGCCCGAACCATCGCGCCCAAAGGCCACACCGCCGGCGCGGGTAGCCTGACCATCGACCAACTCCGCTTCATCCTCGGCGCCATGCGGACCTCGCAGCTCCCGTGCCCACGCAACTCTCGAAAGCCGAACGTCAGCGTGGCACACCGGTCAAGGCCTACACCCCACCCACCGTCGCCGAATACTGCGAAGGCGCTGACCTCGCCGACATCGTCACCATCTGCATCTACGCCGCCACCGGACTACGTCGATCCCAGATGTTGGGAAGGCTCTGGGCCGATATCGATCTGGCGGCGCAAAAAAGCTGTGCCTCACGGGCAAGGTTTCCGAGTGGTTCTCTCGCCCGCGCGGCACACCAACAGCGGATGCCGTCCATGGCGGGCGTGCTGCTGACCCGGTATGCCGAGAGCCCCGTTCGACAACAAGGACGTGCGCGCGGACCTCAAGCAAGTCCCGGGCAAGATTAGCCGAATAGGGAATCCGACCGACTCACATCACCATCGCAGATTCACCGACAATCGATGTCGCCGAACACCCGATCCAGCTCGCCTCAATCGGGCCGGCCGGTCGAGGCGAGTCCTTCCCCGTGAACCTTGCGCCGCCGCCACGTCGCCGGCGCAAGGTCGACCCTAGACGATTCAGTGGCAGGACGACCGCAACCGCGCAAACGCCAACCTGGCCCCCAGCAGCTTCGCACCCCTCGTCGCGCCCCGCATCCACGCCTACGGCGTCTCCATCTGGGTTAGTCGGCCTGACCACGCCCGGGCCGGCCTCGTGACCCGAACTCAACAGTCCTGGTCGCGCAGCGTCTGCAATACCCTTTCGCTGCGCACCGGGAAGGTCCAGAATTAACTAGCCGCTTGCTGTGCGGCGCAAGTACCGCTACTACCGCGGTAGCTACGGGCGGTCACTACCCGGTGGTTCCTACGTAGGAGCCTTCATGCAACAAATTTTCCCATCGCCCACCGAGACCGGCCCCGATTTACCCGAGGGTGCATTCCCGCTGTCGGCGGCTCAACGCGGCATCTGGTTCGCCCAGCACATCGCGGGCGACATCCCCATCTCCATGGCGCAGTACATCGACCTCGGCGGTCCGGTAGACCCTGAGCTGCTGACGCAGGCGTCGCGCCAGGCCGGTCGCGAGTTCGGCACCGGGTATCTGCGGCTGATCGAGGTCGACGGGTTTCCCTTCCAGTTGGTCGACACCACGCTCGACGATGACCCGGTCGTCCTGGATTTCCGTGGCGATCCCGATCCGGTGGCCGCCGCCCAGGCGTGGATGCGCTCAGAGTACGCGGCGCCGCTGAACCTGACCGTCGATCGCCTGGTCTGTGGCGCCATGCTGCGGATCGCCGACGACCGCTGGTTCTGCTACACGCGGATCCACCACATCGTGCTGGACGGCATGGGTGCGGTGGCCATGGTGCAACGCACCGGCGAGCTCTACAACGCGGCGGTCGATGGCAAGGAACCACCTGCGGCCAAGGCCGAGGATCTCCGCAAGATCGTCGACGCCGATGTGGCCTACCGCCGCTCGGATCGGTTCGTGGCCGACCGGGAGTATTGGCTCGAGCATCTCGACGGGATGGCCGACCCCGTGAGCCTTGCCGGGCGCATCGCCGATGTCGACGCGCAGCCGAGCCGCGTCGCGGGCGCGCTGTCCAGCGACATGGCGGCGGCGCTGGACTCGGTCGCGAAGGCTGCCTCCTCGGGCGTCGCGCCGACCGTCGTCGCCGCGTTCGGCGCGTATCTCGCCGCCATGACCGGAGCCGGAGAGGTTGTGTTGAGCCTTCCCGTCTCGGCGCGCACCACGGCGAGCCTGCGACATTCCGGTGGCATGGTCGCCAATGTCGTCCCGCTGCGGCTCAGCCTGTCGCCGACCACCACTGTCGGCGACGTGATCCGCGCCGCGCAGGCCGAGCTCACCGGCGCGTTGCGGCGGCAGCGGTACCGCCAGGAGGACATCTTTCGCGATCTCGGCTGGCCGTTGGACGAACCCGCGTCGTTCGGGCCGTCGGTGAACCTGATGGTGGTGGACTCCCGGATTCAGCTCGGCGAGGTCACCGGACGGTTGCACGTGCTGACCTCCGGGCTGATCGACGATCTGTTCGTCAACCTGTATCCCGGGGTGGGCGGTGAGAGCACCCACATCGACTTCCAGGCGAACAGAAACCTCTACAGCGACGCCGAATTGGCGACGCAGCACCACCGGTTCCTGCTGTTCCTGCACCGGTTCCTCGCCGCAGGGCCGGACGCGGCGCTCTCGACGGTGCAGATGGTGTCCGACGACGAGCGTGCCGAACTCGTCCCCGTCCACGGGCCGGAAGGTGTGGCACCCCGTTCGCTGCCCGAAATCCTCGCTGCCGGTGCGGCACTCGATCCGGATGCGGTGGCGATCCGCAGCGGCGAGACCACGCTGTCCTACCGCCAGGTCGACGAGTACACGAATCGGCTGGCCCGGCTGCTGATCGCCGCAGGCGCCGGACCGGAACGCCCCGTGGCGATCTCGATTCCGCGTTCGGCGGAGTCGGTGTCGGCGATGATCGCGGTGGCCAAGACCGGCGCGGCCTTCGTGCCGATCGATCCGACCTATCCCACCGACCGGATCGAGCACATGGTCGGCGACAGCGGTGTCGTGTCGGGCGTGACCGTCGCGGCTGCCCGGCAGTCGCTGCCGGACCGGGTGAACTGGCTGATACTCGACGACGAGACAACTCGGCTCGGCGTGGCCGAGCAGGACGCGGCGGCGATCACCGACGCCGAGCGCCGCGCCCCCGTGCACCTGGACCAGGCCGCGTACATCATCTACACCTCCGGATCGACCGGGTTGCCCAAGGGTGTGCTGGTCACGCACCGGGGCTTGGCCGATCTGGTCGCGAGTTCCGGCAGTTGTTTCGGAGTTGATTCCAATTCCGTTGTGGCCCATGCTATCTCGCCGAGTTTCGATATCTCGATCGAGGAGATCCTGGTGACCCTCGCCGCAGGCGCCACCTTGGTCGTCGTGCCGCCGTCGGCCGCTGCGGGCGAGGAGCTGGCTGACATCCTGCGCGCACACCGCGTCACCCATCTCGATGTCACGCCCGCGGTTGCGGCGTCACTGGATCCGGCGACGCTGCCCGACCTGCACACGGTGGTTGTCGGTGGTGAGGTCTGCCCGCCCGAGCTACCGGCGAAGTGGTCCGGGCGGACCCTGCTGAACGGGTACGGCCCGACCGAAACCACCGTGACCGTGAGCGTGAGCGAGGCTCTCACACCCGCCGCACCGATCACCATCGGCAGCCTCCGGTGCGGGGTCTCCGCCGTTGTGCTCGACCCATGGCTGCGACCTGTTCCCCCGAAGACGACCGGTGAGCTGTACATCGCAGGACCGGCAGTGGCGCGCGGCTACCACCAGCGCACCGGACTGACGGCCGGCCGATTCGTCGCGAACCCGTACGCGCCGGGCGCGCGGATGTACCGGACCGGCGATCTGGTGCGCTGGAGCACGCGGGAGGGCAGGCTGGAGCTGGAATACCATGGCCGCAGCGACTTCCAGGTGAAGGTGCGTGGCTTCCGTATCGAGCTGGGCGAGATCGACGCGGTGCTGCAACGGCATCCGGACATCGACTTCACGATCACCCTCGGAACCGAAACCGGTTCCGGCACTACCGCGCTGGTGTCCTATGTGCTCCCCAGACCGGGAGCCGAGGTGGATCCGGAGGCACTGAAAGCGGCTGCCGGTGAATCACTTCCGCACTATATGGTGCCCGCGTACGTCGTGGTGCTGGACAGCATTCCGCTCACTCCGCTCGGCACGATAGATCGCAAGGCTTTGCCCGCACCGGAGACCAGCGTGCATGCGACCGTCGGCCGCGCGCCGTCGACTCCGCGCGAGGAGACACTCGCCGCGCTGTTCGCCGAGGTGCTCGGGCGGGAGGCGGTGGGTGTCGACGACAGCTTCTTCGCGCTCGGCGGGGACAGCATCGGATCGATCCAGCTGGTGTCCCGGGCGAAGGCAGCCGGGCTCGGGTTCGGTGCCCGGGATGTCTTCGAGCGCAAGACTGTTGCCGCGCTGGCCGCTGTCGCCACCGACGTACAGGCGCAGGTGTACGAACTGCCGGGTGGCGGCGCCGGCCCTGTCGAGCTCACACCGATCGTGCACGCGATGCTGGACCACGGGGATACGTGGCGCCGGGCCGGCCAGGCGGTATTGATCGGCCTGCCGACGGGTATCGAGCGGGCGCGACTCGGCGTGGCCCTGCAGGCGCTCATCGACCACCACGACGTACTGCGTTCCTCCTTGCGTCGCACCGATGAAGGCTGGGAATGGGTTGTCGCCGACCGCGGTTCGGTCGATGCCGAGGCGCTACTGGAGGTCGTGGCGGCGGGTCCGGACATCGAGGAGACCTGCGAACGCGCATTGCAGCGCGCTGCCGACCTGCTCGACCCCGCGTCCGGCGTCGTCACGCGGTGTGTCCTGATCGAGCGGGCGGACGCCGATCCCCTGTGTTGGCTGGTCGTGCACCGTCTCGTCATCGACGAGGTCTCCTGGCGAATTCTGCTGCCGGATCTGGCCACAGCGGCGCTGGGCGGCGACCTGGCCCCGGTCGGCACCTCGTTCCGGCGCTGGGCGCACGGTCTGGTCGAGCACGCGGGCGGGCGCGTCGACGAACTTCCGATCTGGCAGCGCGTTCTGGCGACACCCGATCCGGCACTCGGCTCCGGCACCCTGGATCCCGCGGTCGATGTGGTCGCCACCCTGGCGCATCGCCAAAGCGCCATCGCACCGGATATCGCGCATACCGTGCTCACCACCGCGGCCGACCGATTCCATTGCAGCGCTGACGATGTGCTGCTCACCGCACTCATGATGGCACTGGGTCGGTGGCGCGACCGGACCTCCGCACTGTTCACGCTGAAGAGCGACGGCCGTGTAGAGGATATCGAGCCCGGCGACCGAGTCGCGCGCACGGTGGGCTGTTTCACCAGCGAGTACCCGGTGGCCGTCGACCTGACCGGTATCGACCTGACCGACGCGTTCGCGGGCGGCGCCGCGGCAGGCGCCGCGATCAAGGCCACCAAGGAGCAGTTGCGCGCGTTGCCCGGCAAGGGTATCGGCTTCGGCATGTTGCGCTATCTGAACGCCGACACGCTCGCGGGCGCACCCACCCCGCAGATCAGCTTCGACTACCTGGGCCGGGCGATGACCGACGGCGGGCCGGGAGCCTTTCTCCCGCAACGCTTCGCGGAAACTCGAGACGACCGGATGCCGTCGGCCGTCGTTGTCGATGTCAGCGCCGTCCTGACCGACACCGGCCTGGAAATGACCTGGATCTACGCCTCTCGATTGCTCGACGCCGCCGACGTGGACGAGCTCGCCGGACTGTGGACCGACGCAGTGCGGGCACTCGCCGACCATGCCGGGTCCGCGAGTCCTGGTGGTCACACACCGTCCGATTTCGACCTCGTGCCGGTGACCCAGCAGCAGATCGACGGGTGGGAACACAGCTATCCGAATATCGCCGACGTGTGGCCGCTCTCGCCACTGCAGGAGGGCATGCTGTTCCACTCGCTGTACGACCCGAACACCGCCGACAGCTACACGGTGCAGTCGATCCTCACCCTGGCGGGCGCGGTGGATGCGTCCCGCTTGCGTACCGCCGCGCAGGCATTGGTGGCGCGGCACGACATCCTGCGGGTCGCGTTCGTGGAAACCGGCGAGGGCCCGCGCCAGCTCGTTCTCGCCGATGCCGAACTCCGCTGGCAGGATCTGGATCTCACCGACATCGCGGACGACGATCTGCGGCAACAGGAGCTGGATCGAGTGATCGCCGTGGATGCGCGCACCCGATTCGATCTCACCCGGCCACCGCTGTTGCGCTTCCTGCTCATCCGGACCGCCGGCGACATCTACCGCCTCGTGGTGACCAATCATCACCTCGTGCTGGACGGTTGGTCGGGGCCGCTGCTCGTCCGCGAGTTGCTGACGCTCTACCTCACCTCGGGCGAGGCCGCCGCACTGCCGCCCGCACACTCCTACCGGGAGTTCCTGACCTGGCTGCGCACACAGGACAGCGCGGCATCCGTCGCCGCATGGGCGCAATCGCTGGCGGGGGTGGATACGCCGACCCGCGCGGTCCCGGCCCTGGTCGGGGTCGAGTCCACCGAGACCGGGACGGCCACCATCGATCTGTCCCACGGCACGGTCACTCGGTTGGCGACGGCCGCAAGCGAATCCGGCGCAACGGTGAACACCCTGGTGCAGGCCGGCTGGGCGATGGTGCTGGCCATGCTGACCGGCCGGGCCGATGTCGTGTTCGGCGCGACGGTTTCCGGCAGGCCACCGGAGCTGGCGGGCGTCGAGGAAATGGTCGGCCTCTTCATCAATACGCTGCCGGTACGCGTGCGACTCGATCCCGCGGAGCGCGTGGCCGAGCTGCTGGCCCGGCTGCAGGCCGAACAGGCCCGGTTGATGGACCACCAGCAGGTCGGGCTCGCGGCCATCCACCAGGCGACCGGCCTTACCGAATTGTTCGACACGTTGGTCGTTTTCGAATCCTTTCCGATCGACCGGGAAACGCTGCTGTCGCAGACGCTCGACATCGCGGGGATGCGGGTGCTCGACGTCGAAGGCACCGACGTGGCGCCTTACCCGTTGAGCCTCATGGTCATTCCGCTGCGCGGCAGCGAGGGACACGACACCCTGCGAATCACTGTGCAGTGCATGGCCGAACAACCCGGTCCCCTGGCGGCACGGCCACTGCTGAATCGCTTCGTCCGGCTGCTGACCCAGCTCGCCGAGAACCCACGCACCCTGGTCGCACAGCTGCAGTACTGCGACGACGCGGAACGCGCCGCGCTGTTGCCGGTCCGCGGACCGGAGTCGGTACCGGTGCGGACCCTGCCCGATATCCTCGCCGACGGCGCGCGCGTCGACAGCGACGCCATCGCGGTCAGCGCGGGCGCGCGCACCATGTCCTACGGCGAACTCGACGCACGCTCCAATCGCCTCGCCCGGATACTGCTCCGCCAGGGCATCGGCCCTGAGGTGTTCGTCGTGCTCGCCCTCACCCGATCGCTGGAATCGGTGATCGCGATATGGGCGCTGGCCAAGACGGGCGCGGCCTTCGCACCGGTGGATCCCGGCTATCCGGTGGATCGGATCGAGCGCATGATCACCGACTCGAAGGCGTCGATCGGTGTGACGGTGACCGCGATCCACGAAACGCTGCCGGGCACCGTCGACTGGCTGCTGCTCGACGACCCACGCTCGGCGATGACGGTCTCCGACGCTCCCATCACCGACGAGGAGCGCGGCGGCCCCATCGATATCGATCAGACGGCCTACCTGATCTACACCTCGGGATCCACCGGCAAGCCGAAAGCTGTGCTGCTCAGCCATCGCGGCGTCGCGAATCTGGTCGCGGCCCAACAGGAGTCGTTCGAGCTGGGTTCGACGGCAAGCCCGCTACTGCTGTCCTCACCGAGCTTCGACGGATCTATTTCCGAGCTGCTGACCGCGCACGCGGCGGGCGGCAGGCTCGTGGTCTCGCCGCCGGATGTCTACGGTGGCGCCGAGCTGGACCGGCTGCTGCGCGCCGAACGGGTGACACACGCGGTCGTCACGCCATCAGTGCTGGCCACGATGGACCCCAGCGGTATGGACCACCTGCGCGTGGTCTCGGTCGCCGGTGAGGCCGCGACACCGGAACTGATCGAGCGATGGTCGGTGGGCAGGCGAATGGCGAACCTGTACGGCCCCACCGAATTCAGTATCTCGGCGACCTGGTCCGCCGAACTCGTCGCGGGCGAGCCGATCACGATCGGCGGGCCGATCCGCGGTGCCGCCACCATGGTGCTCGACGCCTGCCTTCGCCCGGTTCCGGTTGGCATCGCCGGTGAGCTGTACCTGGCCGGTCCGGCGCTCGCCCGCGGGTACTTCAACCGGTTCGCGATGACCGCGGAACGCTTCGTCGCCAACCCGTGCGGAGAGCCGGGCGAGCGGATGTATCGGACCGGCGACATGGTGCGCTGGATCACCGGCAACGGCGCCCTCGAGCTGGAGTATCTGGGCCGCAGCGACTTCCAGGTCAAGATCCGCGGCATTCGGATCGAGCTGGGCGAGATCGACGCGGCGCTGTCGCGCGACGAACAGGTCGGGTACGCGGTGACGATCGGACGCGCGGGCCCGGCGGGGGCGACCGCACTGGTGTCATATGTGCTGCCCGCGCAGGGGGTGGAGTTGGATACCGCGCGGCTGCGTGCGCAGCTGGCCACGGAACTGCCCGGATATATGGTGCCCGGCTACGTCGTTGTGCTGGATTCGATTCCGCTCACCCCGGTCGGCAAGCTGGACCGCGAAGCCCTTCCGGTACCCGACTTCTCGGACACACAACATCCGTATCTGGCGCCGCGCACCCCGCTGGAAGAAACCGTCGCCGGAGTGTTCGCCGATGTGCTCGGCACCGAACAGGTGAGCGTCGACCGGTCGTTCTTCGAGCTCGGCGGCGACTCGCTGAGCGCGACCCAGGTTGTCGCCCGGCTGAATTCGGCGCTCGGGTCCGCCGTCACCCTGCGTGATCTGTTCGACGCGCCCACCGTAGGGCAACTGTCGGCCCGGGTCGTCCCGGCCACCGACGGCAAGCCCGAACCCATCGCCCTCACCCCGCGGATCCATCCTGCCCGGATCCCGCTGTCGCCGGCGCAACAGCGCATGTGGGTGCTCAACCGCATGGATCCGACGTCGCCCGCGTACAACATCGCGGTCGCGCTCCGGCTCACCGGCGAACTGGACGTGGATGCCATGCGGCGCTCGCTCGCCGATGTCATCGGCAGGCACGAGACTCTGCGCACCATCTACCCCGCCGACGAGGACGGACCACACCAGGTGGTGATCACCGCCGAGGTCGCCGCGCCGGACATCACGGTGCTCGACACCGAAGATGGCGCACCGCTACGCGATCGGATCAACACAGTGGCGGACAAGGGATTCGATCTCGCCGAGGAACCACCGCTGCGCGTAAGCATCTTCCGCGTCACCGCACCTGGTCCCTCCATGAGCGGCGCTGAGGACACCGCGAGTTCCGCGCCGGTCCACGTGGTCGTCCTGGTGGTGCATCACATCAGCGCCGACGGCGCGTCGATGGCGCCTCTCGCCACCGACGTGGTCGCCGCCTACGCGGCGCGGACGGCGGGAGCCGACCACACTCGGGTGCCGCTTGCCGTCCAGTACGCCGACTTCACACTCTGGCATCGCGAGTTGCTCGGCAGCGAGTCCGATCCGGAATCGACTGCCGCGCAGCAGATCCGATACTGGACCGACATCCTCACCGGCGCGCCGGACCAGCTCGAGCTGCCCGCCGACCGCCCACGACCCGCAGTGCAGTCGATGCGCAGCGCCGACTACCCCTTCACCATCGACGCCGAACTGCACGCCGCCCTGGTGGAATTCGCGGCCGCGCACAACGTCACCCTGTTCATGGTCGCCCACGCCACGCTGGCGGTCCTGTTGGCCCGGCTCGGCGGCACCGACGACGTGGTGATCGGCACCGCGATCGCCGGCCGCGGCGAACGGGCGCTGGACGAGCTCGTCGGCATGTTCGTCAACACGCTGGCACTGCGCACTCCGGTCGACCCGAGCGCCCGGTTCACCGAGTTCCTCACCGCGGTCCGGGCGGTCGATCTGGACGCGTTCGCCCATGCCGACGTGCCGTTCGAGCGGCTGGTCCAGGTGCTGAACCCGAGCCGGTCGACCGCGCACCATCCGCTGTTCCAGGTGTTGCTGAACCTGCAGAACTTCGTCGAGCCCGCACTCGAACTACCCGGCCTGCGGTTCGAGGTGGAGGATTTCGACCGAACTTCCTCGCAGTTCGACCTGACGCTCGTCCTGCGCGTGCCCTTCGGGGAGACGGGACCGGTCGGCCTTGACTGCGTCCTGACCTACGCGACTGACCTGTTCGATCCGGCGACGGTGGCGGCGCTCGTCACCCGGTGGCGCCGCGTGCTCGCCACCGTCCTCGCGCAGCCGGGGGTGCGCATCGCCGATGTCGACATCCTCGACGACACCGAGCGCAGCACTCTGGTGCCGGTGCGCGGACCCGAAAGTTCCGGGACGGCAACACTTCCGCAGCTGCTCGCCGCCTCCGTCGCGCAGTTCCCGGAGCGTCCTGCCCTGGTCGTCGCCGGACATACAACGACGTACCGGGAGGTGGACGCGCACACCAACCGGCTGGCGCGGCTGTTGCTGGAAGCGGACGCAGGCCCGGAAACCGTGGTGGCGCTCGGTCTCCCCCGTTCGGCCGAACTACTCACCGGTGTGTGGGCGGCCGCGAAGATCGGGGCGGCCTTCCTGCCGGTCGACCCGAAGTACCCGGCGGAACGGATCGATCACATGCTGACAGATTCCGGCGCCCGAGTCGGTCTCACCGTCGCCGCCTGCCGGTCGATGCTGCCGGACAGCACGAACTGGCTCGTGCTCGACGACCTCGAGGTGGTGGAGCGCTGGTCCCGTGCGCGCGGCACCGCCGTGCGCGACAGCGAACTGCCCACACCGATCCGGCCGGACAATCCGGCGTGGCTGATCTACACCTCCGGCTCGACCGGAACACCCAAGGGCGTCTCGGTCCCCCATCAAGGCATCGCCGACATGGTCGCGGCGCAGCGCGAAGTGCTCGGCCTCGACGAACACTCGCGGGTCCTGCAGGTCGCCTCACCGAGTTTCGACGCATCGGTATTCGAGGCCGTCATGGCGTTCGGTACCGGCGGCACAGCGGTGGTGTCGCCGCCGGATGTGTTCGGCGGCAGCGCACTCGCCGAGCTGATCGAGGCCGAACGGGTGACCCACATGGTGATCACGCCGTCGGCGCTGGCCACCCTCGATCCCGCCGAGGTGCCGAGCGTGCGGGTGCTCGCGGTCGCCGGTGAGGCTGTCGGAGCCGAACTCGTCGATCGCTGGGCGGCGGACCGCACGATGGTCGACCTGTACGGACTGAGCGAATCCACCATCTGGACAACGGCTTCCGCTCCCCTAGCCGTCGGCGCGCCGGTCTGCCTCGGTACGCCGATACAGGGCGCGGCCGTGCTTGTCCTCGACAATCGGCTGCGCCCGGTTCCGGTCGGCGTCGCGGGTGAGCTGTACCTCGCCGGACCCGCCCTGGCCCGCGGTTACCACGCCCGGCCGAGCCTGACCGCCGCCCGCTTCCTCGCGAATCCCTTCGGCGCAGCGGGAGAACGGATGTTGCGCACCGGCGATCTGGTGCGCTGGACGCGTCGCGCGGCGAACGTGGAGCTGGAGTACATCGGCCGCACCGACTTCCAGGTCAAGGTGCGCGGACAACGTATCGAGCTCGGCGAGATCGACGCCGTGCTCGGGCGCGCCGACGGCGTCGACTTCGCGGTGACGCTCGGTGTCCCCGGGCCCACGGGGACATTGGCTCTGGCGGCCTACCTGGTGCGCACGCCGGGAGCCGAGCTCGACCTCGGGCGGGTTCGTGCCCTCGCGGACGGCACCCTGCCCGCGCACATGGTGCCGTCCGCTTTCGTTGTGCTGGAAGCGATTCCACTCGATCCCGTCGGCAAACTCGACCGGAAGGCGCTGCCCGCGCCGGAATTCACGGTCGAACGGACCGCGTATCGGGCGCCGTCGACACCCACCGAGGAAGCCTTCGCCAGGATCTTCGGTCAGCTGCTCGGTCTCGACACGGTGGGCGCCGACGACTCGTTCTTCGCCCTGGGCGGCGACAGCATCCTCGCCATCCAGCTGGTGTCGCGGGCCAAGCTGGACGGCATCCGTTGCACGCCGCTGCAGGTCTTCGAGCACCGCACGGTGGCGGCGCTCGCCACTGCCGCCGACGCCGCGGGCGCGGTAGTGTCGCTCGACGAGCTGCCCGGTGGGGGTGTGGGCGATATGCCCGTTCCGCCGATCGTGCACTACATGCTGGAGCGCGGCGGCAACTACGACCGCTTCGCGCAGACCGCGGTGCTGGAACTGCCGGTCGGCATCGACCGAGCCCAGATCGTCGGCACCCTCGCGGCCGTCGTCGATTGGCACGACATGCTGCGCGCACGGCTGACGACCGCCGAGAACGGTGCGCCACGACTACTGGTCGGCGAACCGGGCTCGGTCGACGTGGACGCACTCCTGCATCGCATCGAGTTCGACGCGGCCGGCTCCGTCGAGCTGCGCGAATATGCGGTGACCGAGCTCGATTCCGCGATGAACCGGCTCGATCCGGCGAACGGGACTGTGCTGCAGTTCGTCTGGCTCGACCCGGTGGGCGACGCGGGAACACAGACCAGGGCGGGCCGACTCGTCGTGGTGGCACATCACTTGGTTATCGATGGCGTCTCCTGGCGCATCCTGGTGCCGGATCTGATCGCCGCCTGGGCACAGCTTTCGGTCGGCAACACCCCGGTCCTCGCCGAGACGGGCACCTCGATGCGGCGCTGGTCGCACGCACTGGCCGACGAATCACGCACGGACAGCAGGGTTTCCGAACTCGAATACTGGCGGCGGGTTGTCGAGGGCACTGACCCGCTGATCGGTCCCCGCGAGCTCGACGCCACGGTCGATCAGACGCACACACTGCGCATGGTCGAACGCGAAGTAGCCGCCGACGTCACCAACGCGCTGCTCACCACGCTGCCCGGCCTCTTCCACGGTGGCGTCGACGACGCGCTGCTCGCCACCCTGGCGCTCGCGCTGATCCGCTGGCGGGGCGAGGCCACCGACACCGCGCTGATTCGGCTCGAAGGCCATGGCAGACAAGAGGAAGTAGTCCCCGGCGCCGACCTGTCCCGCACGATCGGCTGGTTCACCAGCATCTACCCGGTGCGGCTCGACCTCACCGGCATCGATGTCGACGACGCGTTTGCCGGCGGCCCTGCCATCGGCGCGGCGATCCGCACGGTGAAGCATCAGCTGCTCGCGGTGCCGGACAAGGGCATCGGGTTCGGCCTGCTGCGCTACCTGAATCCCACGACGGCGGCACACCTTCCGGCCCGCCTGCCCGGCCACATCAGCTTCAACTACCTGGGCCGCTACTCGACCGGCGGCATCCCCGCCGGACTGGAAGGCCTTGGCTGGCTGCCCACCGACGAACTCGGCGACCTGCACGGTGCCGAACATCCGGACGTGCCACTGCAATCCGCGATCGATGTGAGCGCGGTGGTCGTCGGTGACCGGCTGCAGGCGAGCTTCGGCTTCCCCGCGACACTGCTAGAACAGAAGGCGGTGGCCGAGCTGGCCGACCTGTGGATCGACGCGCTCGGCGCGGCCGCGTATTTCGCCGAGACCCCGGCCGCCCAGACCGCCGCCGCCGAGGAATCCGCGGCGGCAGCCGTCACACCGGTCCAGGGCGGACTCGGTCTCGATGTGCTGCTGCCCATCCGGCTCGGCGGCACCGAGCCGGCTCTGTTCTGCATCCACCCGTCGTCCGGAGTCTCCTGGACCTACCTCGGATTCGCGGAGGCGCTGCGCCCCGGCCGACCGATCTACGGCCTGCAGGCTCCGGATCTCGAGGGCCGTGAACCACCCGCCCGGTCGATCGAGGACTTCGCCGACCGGTACATCCGCGAGATCCGCGTCGTGCAGCCCGAGGGTCCGTATCACGTGCTCGGCTGGTCGTCCGGCGGCCTCATCGCGCACGCCATCGCGACCAAGCTCCGGGAGGCGGGCGACACGGTCGGTGTCGTCGCGCTCCTGGACGCCGATACCGCCGACATCGACGGTGACAGCATCGAGCAACTCACCGCGGGCGGCTTCGTCAACGCGTTCGGCTCGGTCATCGGCATCCACGACGTGCCCGCCGAGGCGACCGCACAGGAAGCCGCCGAGGCGATCCGCGAGCGACTCGGTGGCGTAACGCTGATCGACGCCGACACCCTCGAACGGCTGGCCGCGTCGTACAACGCATCGGCCCGAACCAGAACCGGATACCGGCGCCCCGTGTTCGACGGCGACATCCTGTATTTCAGCGCGACCGTCGACACCTCCGACATCTTCGGCCCGGACGGCTGGCGTCCCTATGTGACCGGCGAAATCAGCAACCACGACATCGAGGTCACCCACTACGAAATGACCGCACCCCACGTACTGCCGATCATCGCGCGCGTGCTCGACGAACATCTGGAAGGCAAGTCTCGGGCGACCACGAGAACAACGGCGTAACTCCGAATTGGGCGGATTCAACTGGTTGTTCGCAACGTTTGCGGTTGCCTTTGGGAGCGGGGTCGATGAGCTGGTCGCCCACCGCTCAGTTGACAGAGTGTGACAGGTCCGGTGACAGAGTGTGACAGGTCCGGCGAGCGAGCCCTCCTCGAGTATCTGTCACGCCGATCCTCGACTCCTGCCCGATGATCGTTCTGCAGTCCGTTCACCGACTGTGGCCCGGATCCTCTCCGCCCCTGTCCGCCACCGATTGCATGCCGCGAGTCTGCAGGACCGCGCACACGTCATCCGTGTCGACCATGACCGGAGGGCTGGCATTTCCAGCCAGTACCTGGTCCGCGCAGACCAGGGTGTTCCGGGGTCCCTTAGGCGTAAAGCTCCTGGATCTCGGCGGCGTACTTCGTGGAAATCGGCTTGCGCCGCAACTTCAGCGTCGGCGTGAGCTCGGCACCGCCGGGCTCCCAGAACGCCGGTAGCACGGTGAACTTCTTGATCTGTTCGACTCGTGCGAGGCGGGCATTGCCGCTGGAGTACGTGAAGATCGGATGGATTCTCGACCCGAGGCGCATCGCGAACACTGGCGACGCACCCCTGAGCCCTCGCGATCGACCCGGCTCTTCATCGACACCGCGCTCACTGTTTCGCACGGCTGACGGCTTCCATGCTGTCAGTTCCGGTTCGTTGCGGAGCCTGCGGCAGAAAGCTTCTCGCGATCAGCAGGTACTCGCACCCGGTCGTCCTGCGAGGCGGTCACCCATCCATTGCAGGGCGCCAGGCAGGGACAGCGGGCTGGTGGCGACGTGGGAGACGCCGAGGCCGATCGGCTCACCGGGCAGAGGCAGTTCGCGATAAGTCACGGCCGCACCCTGCGCGCACCAATCGGCAGCACCCTGCCGCGCCGAGTAGGTCGGGACCAGTTCGTCGTGCGCGGTGGCCTGGACCAGGACCGGCGCATTGGGGCGGAGTCCCCCGGTCCGGTCAGCGCCGAGGTGCGCCGCCCAGCCAGGATCGGACAACAGCGCATCGGCAACGGTCTGTCCGGTAGTGGTCCAAGTTCGGGTATCCCGAAACCCTTGCGTAAGAACGGTTTCAGCCACGCACTGCCCGGAAGTATCGGCAAGCATCTGCTTTCCGGCATCGTTGAACAACCGCTGGATCGCCGCGCCGAGTGCGGGATACTCCTCGACGGCACCGTTGATGTAATAGCCCATCGCCCCGGTGAGAGCACCACCTTCGAAGCGACGCAATTCCGCCTCCACACTCACCACCGGCGCACCCGCATAGGTCCCCGCCAACGGAAGTTCAGGAGCGTAGTCAGCGGCCAGCTCAGCCGCCGCCGCAACCGAACCGCCACCCTGCGAATATCCCCAGAGCCCCACGGGCGCAGCGGGTTCCAGCCCCGAGCCCGCGAGGTTGCGCGCGGCGCGCGCGGCGTCAAGAACAGCGTGACCGGAAGCCTCCCGGGAGAAATAGGTGTGCGCACCGGGCGTGCCGAAGCCCTGGTGATCGGTGACCACAACGGCGGCACCGAGCGCGAGCAGCGGGTAGATCGCCGCGTACTGCTCATACTGCACACCGAGGTCAAGTCCGCCGTTGTACTGCGCCAGGTAAGCCAGAGTATTCGACGGCGCACACTGATCACCTTGCCCCTGCGTCCCGGGAGCGACCACGATCACCGGCCGTACCCCCGGTCCCTGCCAGGGCAGGGTCGGACGCAGAAACGCACCGGTCACCGGAATCGCGGCACCGTTGCGATCGGTGCTCGCATACATGAGCCGAGTCGTGTCGGCCGGAATCGGCCCGCCACCTCCAGGCAGAGTGATCGGCAACGACATCGGCTCATTCTTGATAACCGCCCCTGGCGTGGCCGGGACACTCGGCGGGTTCGCATAGAAGGCCATATCTCCAACAGGACCCAGCGGCGGCTCGGCCCCCACCGGAGAGAACCACCCGATCCCACCGACAAGAACCGCGACCGCAACACTCCCAACCCTGCCCCGAACCCTCACCATTCCGCCTTCGCTGCGAACATCAACTATTGACTCGGAGCCAATATATGAAGGATGGGTCGACCCGGTACCGGAATCGGCAATATCACTGACCGCAATACCCGGCCGCCGGAGGCGATCTCGCCCAGGTCGATCACGATGCCGCAGCACACTGGTCGTTCAGCCGAAACCGATCGGAGAAAATCTCCCAGATCCCGGTGTGGAGAACACCCCGTGCGGTTCGTCGTCCTGGTAGAAGGGGTGATCAGCCCCTCGCATCGAGGAAGGATGACGCCATGCACTATCTGGTCACACTGATCGGACGCGAAGACACTCCCGCCGCACGACCCGGTACCCCGGAGTTCGACGCCGAGGTCACCCGGTACGCGGAATTCGAGGAGAAGGAGGGCGCGGCCGTCGCGGGTGGCGCGGCACTGTTCCCGTCCGCGGAGGCGATCCAGGTACGGCGCTCGGCCGGACAGACCCTGGTCACCGACGGCCCGTTCACCGAGCAGGCCGAGGTGGTGGGCGGGTTCTACGTGTTCGAAGCCGCCGATCTGGACGAGGCGATTCGCCTGGCGCGGCAGTTGCCCGCCGTGGAGAGTGACGCGGTAGAGGTGCGCCCGCTCGTCGAGTGGTTACCGCACGACACCCCGCGCGCGGACTGGTGGATGGCACTGCTGTGGGAGCAGCCCGCGGCGGTGGTCGAGCCGGAGACGCCGGAGTGGGAGGCGATGGCGGTCGAGCACGCGCGGTTCGGCGAGAAGTACGCCGAGGCCCTCCGCGGCGGCGGAGCGTTGCGACCACCGTCCACCGCCACCACTGTGCGGGTGCACGACGGGCAAGTTCTGCTGACCGATGGCCCCTATCCCGAGTTCGCCGAGGTGGTCGACGGGCTCTATCTGTTCACCGCCGAGGGACGTGACCGAGCCGCCGAGATCGCGTCGGCCATTCCGCTCGGTGCCGGCGGGCGCGCCGAGGTTCGTCAGATCGTCGACTTGGACGCCTGAGCGTGCACATCGGCCCGGCCGTGCCGATCGATGCGGTCTACCGTGCAGAATTCGGCCGGGCCGTCGCGACGGTGGCCGCGTTGACCGGGGATATCGGACTCGCCGAGGACGCGGTGCAGGAGGCGTTCGCCGACGCGGTGCGCACCTGGCCCGAGCGCGGGTGGCCCGCCAATCCGGGCGCGTGGATCACCACCGCCGCCCGTCATCGCGCGCTCGACCGGCTGAGGCGCGAATCGGCGAGGGCGGACAAGGAACACGGCGCGGCGCTGCTGCGCGCACCGGTCGAGGAGGTCGAGGTGTCACCCGTGACCGACGACCAGCTGCGGATGATCTTCACCTGCTGCCACCCGGCGCTCTCGCCACCATCACAGGTGGCGTTGACGCTGCGCCTGGTGTGCGGTCTGCACACCGCCGAGATCGCCCGCCTGTTCCTGCAACCGGAACACACTGTCGCGCAACGACTCTCCCGAGCGAAGGCCAAGATCCGCCACGCCGGTATCCCGCTGCGGGTACCGCCACCGCACCTGCTCCCCGACCGTGTACCGGTGGTGCTGGCATGCGTGTATCTGATGTTCACCGAAGGGTATTCGGCGACATCGGGTCCCACCGCCGTCCGTGACGAACTGTGCGACGAAGCAATCCGGCTCGGTCGACTGGTATGTGGGCTACTGCCCGATGAAACGGAGGCACGAGCGCTGCTCGCGCTGCTGCTGTTGCAGGACAGCAGGCGCGCCCAACGGCGTTCGGATGAAGAGGAATTGGTCCCCCTGGAAGACCAGGACCGCACACGATGGAACCACGCGGCCATCGCCGCCGGTTTGTCCTGCCTGGACTCGGCCGCCGACGGCGCCGGACCATACCTCGCGCAGGCGCGCATCGCCGCCGCACATGCGAGCGCCCCGAGCTGGTCCGAAACAGATTGGAACGCAGTACTTTCCGGCTACGACGAACTACTCGCGTACATCGAGTCTCCCGTCGTCCGTGTGAACCGCGCCGTGGCCGTCGGTTTCGCACACGGCTTCCCCGCCGGACTCGCGGCTCTCGACGAAGTCGCGGCCGACCCGCGCCTGGTCGGCACACACCTGGTCAGCGCCACCCGCGCCGACCTGCTGCGCCGCGCGGGCCGCCCGCGCGAGGCGGCCGAGCACTACCGGGCCGCATTGACGATGGTCACCAACGATCAGACCCGCCGTTTCCTGGCGCGCCGCCTCGCCGAGGTCGAGGCCGAACGCTGAGCACTCAGGGATCACGTCGGATCCGGCCGACAGACGTCGCGCCGATCAGGTAACGATCTCAGCGATGAGACCGCCGACGAGCGTGCCGGCCGCGCCGCCGATGAACAGCCCGGCGAGGGCATGCCCGGACATCAGCTTCTCCAGGGTGAGGGCACTGGTGCGGACCTTGGGTTTACCTACCGAGGTTCGCATCCCACCCGCCGCTCATGGTCGGGTTTCGCAGAATGCGGTCCGTCTGAGTCGAACCAATACAGCTGCACCGCAAACGATTTCAGATCTCGATATCAACGCATCATCTCTCGGACGAACCGCTCGCCGATCCACTCCCCAGGACGCACAACGGATTGTTGACCATGGCCGCCTGAGCCGATCCCGACGACGAACCCGTGATCCCGGAATCGACAGGGGGCGTATTCGGCACCTGTGCCGCCGGGTTGCCCGAGCCGCCCGCCAACATCGACTCGCCGTCGAGATTCGCCGGAGCCGGGACATCGAGCAGAGCCAGCACGGTCGGTGTGATGTCGGCGAGTGTGTACCCATTGTTTTGCGCGCCCGCCGCGAACCCCGGTCCGCGCGCCACCACGAAACTGGCCGTCTCGTAGGCGCTCTGCCCGCCGTGCCCGCCATCCGGCTTGTGCCCATGGTCGGTGGTGACCAGAATCGTCCACCGCTCGTTCGAATGCGATGCCGCCCGCGCGTCCACCGCGGCGGTGATCTGCCCGACCAAGTCGTCCACCCGGCCGATGGCATCGCGATACGCCTGCGGCCAGACTCCGCGCAACGTGTGCCCGACGATGTCCACCTGGTCGAGGTGGGTGAACAGCAGATCGGACCCGTCCTCGGTGATGGCCGAGACGACCTGCGCGGTGGCATCGGAATCCGCGGTGGACTCACAAACCCCCGCACCGGTGGGGTCGATCTGTGTGACGGCCACCCGGTCGGCCTGCGGGCTGCCGGTGCGCGCGATCATGCCGATCTTGTCCCAGGTCCCGATGGAGGCCGTCGACAATGCCGGCCGCGCCCGCTCCACCTGGGTGAACACCGTCGGATACTGCGCGAAAGGTCCTGCGTTGCAGGTGGATCCATTGTCCTGGATCCCGTGCTTGCTGTCCCACACGCCGGTCAGCGCCGTCGCCCAGGAGACACACGACATGGTGGTATGCGGGGCGATGGAGGTTCGTGCCAGCGTGCCCTCCGCGGCCAAGCGGTCGAGGTTGGGGGCATCGGCCGCCGACACCTCACTCCACAGTGTGCCATCGATACCGATGACCACGACCTTGTTCACGACCGGAGCGGCCAGCGAGGGCGCTGCCGCGATGAACGGGACAGCGGCCAGGACTGCGGCCGCGAGTATGCGGTGAGTGCGAGACATGCGCGGCACCGTAGTTGCCGTGCGGCACCGACACACAGCAAATTGGACAATTGACCGATACAGTCCCGGCGACTGGGAAATCCTCCTCGATCCTGCCCTGGTCCCGCAGACCGATGCCAGCCAGACCATCAGGACGACCGAGGGCAATAGAACCGGGACCAGTGGCGATAGCGCACCTATGCCCGGCGTTCACTTCGAACATCCCCTGTTCGGCGTCGAACGAGACGTAGCAGCTTTCCAGGTCTGACAGCTGCTTGGAGACCAGCCCCTGACGTTTATTGACCCTGGTTTCCCTGCTCGAACAACTGCGCGAATTGCGCCACACCTGGAACGTCGACACAGATCCAGCGACTCGAACGGCCGCCGATCACATCATCGCCACCCTCGCAGCCGCCGAACTCTCCATCCGCGACTCCGAAAGTCCCACTGCCGTCGAATAACAGCCTCTACCCCTCGGCATTTAGTCGGCCTAGAACAGCGTCCTGGCGCACCTGTGCTGCGGCACCGGAACATCCTGGGCCACCGGTACACCCATGCCCCCTCCCCTTGTGGTCGAAGTGGTCGATGGGCGAGATGTAGAGCTGCCGGGTTTGCCCGCCGGTGTGTGAACGCGTTACGGCAACTTCGGCCGCCGCTGCTCCCCATCGCCCCTGCGCGCCTTGCCTCGTGGTGCCGGTCGCCGCACGATGACGTTCCCACCCCGATCAGTCCTCCCATCCCGGGAGACGGTCATCATCTGGACCCTCGAACGCATCGACTTCCCAGTACTCGGCGTCCGCCTCGCCGAGGTCGATGTCATTCACCGCCGCCAGCTCAAGATCCTCAGGGCTGTCCAACCACAGATCACAGATAGCGCAATGGAAGGCGTTGGGAAGCCCAAAAGTTTCAACGAAGTAGGCCACCGAATGCGGTCGGTCGCTGTCGTCGATCTGTACCGGCCCCCTGGAGATGTCGTAGAGGGCCCTGCCCTTGCTGCCACACGCCGGACAAGTATGTGGCCTGGTGGTCTGATCACGTTCGACTATCAGAGCGAATGGTTCCATCTGCTCAAGGAGGTGAATGGCGTCAGCACTGCCAGGCGACCGCCAGCGGGTCGCGAAGGTCTTCTTCGCCACCGACAGCGTCCGCTCGTACGCGGTCGCGATCTCCGCATGACGCGAGAGCAGGATTCCATCAGCCCGCTCGCGATATTTGTCGGTCCAGAAGGACTCCCAGTCGCTGGCTTGTCCGAGCTCTACTCTGATCTTCAACAGCATCTCAATTACACCGACTAGATCAGCCAGTGCGCTCTCGTTGGCCTCCTGGCAAGCAAAACCCATGTGCACCGCCGAATCTCGAACCGCCAGTAGCCGGTCCAGGAGGTCAGGTTTGGCCGACTTGAGACTCGACACAGTGAGCTTTGGTGCAAGGTCCTGCTTCAGTAGCCGGTACGCCTCCCGAGCGCCGACCGACTTCAACTCCGGCAAAGGCGATGTGGGATCCAGGGGCTTACCGGCCAGCGTCAACGTGGTCTTATGGTCGGCGTTTCGATCTCGAAGAAGGCCGAAGTCGACCGAGGCCAGCGTTGCCTTGAGCAAGAGCTCGGCCGACACCCCAATCGAGACAGCCTGGTCGAGCAGGTCAAGTGACTCCGTCGACCCGATATTGTCGATCGCACGATGGGCGTGAACACGAGCAGTATCCGTCAGAGCCTTCGGTAGCTCTTCGTACACGATGTCGCCGAGCGCCATAGGCCAGGTGGATCGCGTTACCATCGTGAGGTTCTCCAATGCGAGGCCAAATCGAAAGCGCCGCCCTGACTGTGCGATTGGTCGGCCGCTAGATTCCATCAGAACCTCGACCCGCGGCGATAGTGTTTTTCCTCAGTTCGTGCCGACGCCAGCACCCCGTGCCGAGCCTGACCGGCTTGAAGTACCCGGCTCGGCGCTTCGGCCGGATCGAGACGCTACGGAAACGACCGACCTGGAAGCGGCGACCGTCGCGCAGACGGTGGCACCAACCTCACGGGACAGCACAACTAGTGAATTCCGCCGAAGCTACCGAAGCTGGTGTGAGCGCTAACGTGCACGGTCCGCCCGCGCTGGTCGAGTTCGGTCTGCGGGATAGCGTGTGAACCGCCCCAAGTGTACGGCGTGACTGCGCGCCACCAGGTTTCGAAGTCGACGCCGCTGTCGCGCGCGATCCCTGCCCGGGACTCGTCATCCCAGCGCAGCTCGGACACTCCGGTGTTGCGGCGGACCTCGAGGAGCTTGTCCAGGAGCTCCGTAGTACCCAAGTTGGCGTCGGCCTTGCGAAAGATATGGACCACGCCAGCGTCCCGGTCGACCGTGTAGCCCCACCTGGCTCGTGCGGCCAGGTTGTGTATCTGCTCCCGCTGCTTGCGTGCCTGCTGCTCGGCCTCACGCACCCGCGCGTCGATCTCTTCTAGAACCGGCTGGTACACCTCGCGAATGTGCAGGTTCCGCAGCCGGTAGTTCGCATACGCCCGCCGTGACGCGAGCTCGCGCAGCCAGCGCCCAAATGCCCTCCAGCCGGCTTCCCGGCTCAGCCACCGCATGCCCTCGTGATTGACCTCCACCAAACCGGATTCGTGGAAGAGTTGCGCCTCGGCGTCACGGAGCGCGGCCTCCGCAACCCGCTGGGCATCGGTCCACCGGATGACCTCCTCGGGGTCACCGCGGACCTCGGTGCCGCCTTGCCACGGTCCGTCATCCAGGATCCACGAGCTGCCAAATGCCTGATAACCGGCGCTGGCGTCGCCGACGAAGTACAGGACGAGCATTGTGCCGTGACCCAACCTTCGAAACACCGACCTGCTACTGCGAAGGTAGTAGTGGTGTCGTGTCACCCATACCATCAGCACACTCCATGGCTTCGACTGCGCCCCTAACGTATCTAACGGACACGATTATTCGTCCCACGTCGCGAGATCCGGTGGCTAGTTGTGACTTTCGCGGCATCGAACCGCACGGACGCGAAGTCTCCGATACTCCGCTGACCGAGCCGACCCCTTCGTGGTGGTCCTCGCTCCACGTCGCGCTCGACGACGCGCAAGCGCTCGCGGGCCGAGGTACCTCATCCGCCGATTCGAGGCCGGAGTGGGGCGTCTGCCGTGGAAACGGATCCGCCGAAAGATCGTCGAACTGGACCCAGCTGTCGACAGCGAGCAGATAGCGCGCCTGGCGCTCACCGCGTTGTTGCCACCGGTCGGCGCGAAGTTCATGCTCGAGGTGGTCTTCGCGGTCTCGTTGATACGGGTGATGGGCCAGTTCGAAGGCACGGCGTCGTCCGGCCACCGCGAAGGACTCATCACTGCCAGCATGTCGGCCCCGATCCGGCTCTGGACCGATCCACTCATGCCGTGTAGTTACGGCGCCGCCTGCGGGTCGACTGAGGCTGCTCATTCCGTGGTCCGGCGTACCCAGTGCCTTCTCACGGGACTATTCGGGCCGCCAGCCGGGTGGGCAGAAGACGTAACCCAGCTTGCTGCGCAGACCTCGTGCGCTGCGGACGTCACTGATGATGTTGCCGTACTCGTGATACTCGAGTACGAGCAGATCGTGGGTGTTTACCGGGGTGGTGAGCCCGTAGGTGGGCCGGTACAGCTCGGTTTGGAAGGTGCCGAACATGCGGTCCCAAAGGATCAGTATCCCACCGTAATTCTTGTCGAGGTACTGCTGGTTGCTGGCGTGGTGGACGCGGTGGTGAGAGGGGGTGTTGAATACGAATTCCACTGCCCAGGGCAGCTTGTCGACGACCTCGGTGTGAGTGAAGAACTGGTAAATCAGGTTGATAGAGAACGCTGGATAGATCATCCACGGCTCGAAGCCCAACAGCGGCAGTGGGATCCAGAACAGACCCTCCGACCACGGGTTCCATTTCTGCCGGAGGGCGATGCTGAGGTTGAAGTGTTCGCTGGAATGATGGGCTTGGTGGCCGGCCCATCCGATACGCACCCGGTGCGCAAACCGGTGGTTGCAGTACCAGGCGAAATCGACTGCCACAATCAGCAGCAACCAACTCCACCACGCATCGGCCCGAATATGCCAGGGCGCCAGATAGGTCCACAGGAAAACGAATACCACCAGCGTGACGAGCTCGAGCAGGAACAACGACACCAGCGACACAGCCCCCATGCTGATGTTGGTACGCACATCGGTGACTTCGTATCCGGTCACCTCGCCGTAATCGTGGACCCGCAGAATCACCGCTTCGATGATGACGAACATCAAGAACACCGGAATGGCATACAGCAAGGGATTGTGCATCTGGTGCCAGAGCTGGGACATCAACGAGATCTCCTCAAAGATGCTGCACACGAACGTGTCTACGTGCGGTTAGGTGTAGTGCGGTCCGCTGGTCTCCGCAGGATCACGACCCGATCAGGTCGTCGCTGCTGGGACCACGGTGGCCGACGACGCGGCTTGCTTTCCGGGCATCGATACCGCCCCTGCCGCTACAAACAAAAACACAGATAGATTCGTCACGAGGCCGAGCAAAGATGTGTGTTCGAGGTTAACCAGGGATCCCGAAATCGATGTCGGAGTGGGAATCTCGGTCGGCGGATATCATCGAGCACTGATAGCGCCTACCAGGTTCTTTCGGATGTTGCGACGAGTCTGGTTGCAGTGCAACATGTTTCGTCGACACAGCACCATTGATCAGCGACGACATCGACGAGCTCGGCTACATGGAACTCGACCGCCGCGGCGCGGAACTGCTGTTCCAGGTGCTGACCGAACGCGAGGAGAAGAACTCCGTCGCGATCGCCTCCAACGAGTCCACGATGACTAACAAGAGCGAGGTGACCGCACTAATGCCACGACTGGTCGACCATGAACTGCGGCGACGGGAGATCACCGATGCTGTGCGACGCGTGATCGTCGCCGGTGGGCTTGACGCGGTGACCTTTCAGACCGTCGCCGCCGAAGCCGGATTCTCAGTGAGGGTCGTGCAGTACTACTTCGGCACCAAGAAGGACTTTCTGCTGGCCACCCATCGCTCGGTGATGGAAGACGCCGGCGCCCGGTTCACGAAACGATGGACCGCGCTCGGCACGGAAGCCACGCCCCGGGAAACCGTCCGAGCGGTGTTGACTGAACTGCTTCCCCTCGATGACCAGCGCCGTGCGGAAACCATCGTGCTCGGAGCGTTCGCCTGGGCGGCGATCTGCGGCCAGGGCATCACCGCCGAAGAAACCTTCGCTGCACCCCGGGCTTTGATTGCGATCGTCGCTGACCAACTCCGACGGGACCAGTCCCACGACACGTCGGCTCCCGGCGATCCCGAGCGCGACGCGGAGGTCATCGCGATGGCAACCGGCGGACTCGCCCATGGAATGCTCCAAGGCTTCGGCACCACACAGACCGCGATCGAACTCCTCGACCATCTTCTCGACCTCGTCTTGGGTGCCGAGGGTGACCAGGTGGACTCGACCCAGCACTGATCGCACACCCTTCGTGGGCGTAGAGCAGGTCGCGCCGCATTCGAGTTCACGGCCTCAGTCCTGCTTGACGGCAGAATTCGCCGATCGCATCGGCAAGATCCGCCACCTCGCGACGGCCGGATTCACCTATAGACGACGTCAGAATTCACCAGCACAACCACCCTGCTATTTGGAAGGCTCCCCCTGTCTGCGGGTGCGACGGGATGAACCCGACTTCGACCAGTTAGTCCCGGGCTCACGCTCGTACCTTTAGGGACAACATCACCGGGCCCGCCAGGCCACACAGTCCCTCGGGCTCACCCACATGTGGGTGGGGAAATCCGCTCCATCGCGCGAACCACTACGCCCTTGCCGGGCTTACCCCCGCGTATGTGGGGACGACGCGATGACGGACAGCGCCTGCGAGTCGACGGTCGGCTCACCCCACGCGTGTGGGGACGACGTGCGCAGAACTTGGACCGCCTCGGCCCACGCGGGCTCACCCCCACGCGTGTGGGGACGACACTTTCCGACCAGCACTTTCTCAGCGAGATACCTAGATTCTCATTCACTTTGATCAGCGCCGATACTCTGAAATCTGGGCCAACTCCGCAATTATCTTCCAACTCTCACTCGCGGCACTGCTGAAGCTTGTCAAGGAGATGAGATGCTCGACAGCCGTCGATTGAATTAGTGGTGACTTAGTAGGGAAAATGAGTCAGGCTGGTTTCCGAAGAAGTCTTCGGAAACCAGCCTGAACTGCGCATACTGTGGAGCTAAGGGGAATCGAACCCCTGACCTTCTCGGTGCGGGGTTTCAGTTGTATCAGCTGCACGCTGCGGAGGGGCTGGGAGCTCCTGGTCCTCGTCACCGTCCAACTACCGCTTCATCGGCGGACGATGGGCCGACAGAGCTCGTCACTAGGTCTGCGATGGTGAGCGCCTCTGGCAGGGTCCAAGTCGCCGCTTCGTCAGCGAGCAACTGTTCCCACGACGGTGCTCCAGCTTCTGCACGGGCCGCGGCATCGGAGCGGACCTTCAGCGCGAGCATGCCGATCCGCATGAGAACAGGAATGTTGAGATGTCGAGCGGCGACGACGGTTTCACCAGCAATCGCCGCTGCGGTGGTCTTCGACACGCTGATCGCTCCGGCTGCGGCGTGCGCGGCGAGCAGCATCTCCGTGTGTTTAGCCGCTGCGGAAGTCGCCAGCCGTGCAGTGCCGGTGGAACGGTAGGCACCGAGGTGGGTGTGGGTTCGGATGACGACCTCGGTCGCGAGCATCCCGAGACCCGGGGTCAACATTCCGGAGCGAAGATTCAACCCGTCGCCGGAATTCGTCCCGGCGTAAGCGTCATTGGCGAACTTCCGCAAGTCGGGGTTCGGCATCTCGCTCAGAAGTGTCCAACCCGGCAGCGGCAAGTTCATCGGGGTGACAAAATCTGCCGCCCAGTGTTTCAACAGAAGCGCGACTGCGAGGTGGCGTTCGGGCGCTTGTGCGAATGGTAGACCGGAGCGAGTTGTCGCAACCTTTTCGACCATCCGCTGTCCGTCTTCCCACCACGTGCCTTCGAAGGTTCCCGTGCGGATCTGATTGAGGGCGGCGAAGAACCGGCCGATGTCGTGACCGGCCGACCGAACGCGGTGTGCCGGACCGCCGAATTTCGGTCCGGTGTAATCGATGGGGAGTCGGGCGGTCTGCCTCTCCCACCGGCGCAGAAGGTCGGTCTTCTTCAACAAGGACAGGCCGCTGAGCACTGCAGCGTCTACCTGGCTGTCGTAGAGGTTTCCGAGTGCGCCGATGAGCCCGGAGACGCCCACGACGACCAGGTCGCCACGTTCCCACGGAACCCTTTGAGCCGCCCGCCATCCATCGAGCTGCTCTAGCGCGATCGGGTCGAGGATGTCGGCAATGTCGGCCTCGCCCCACCCCTCGACTTCGCGACGTTGCTGATGGTGGGCAGTGAGTTCGGTATAGGTGAGGCCGGTCGAGGTGCTCACGATGCGCTGTGTGGCCGTATGGTCGATCGGTTTGTCCGAAAGCGCTGATGCGGCAATCGATTCGATGTCTTCGAGGTCACGCGTGAGTGCATCCAAGTTGCCGATGTAGTCCTCATCGATCGGCGAGATCCGGTCGCTGGAGTTGCCGCCAGTGGCGCTCACGCTGCTTCCTCGAGGTCGTCAGCGAGGACAGATACCCCCTCGGCAAGGGTCTCCACGGTCTTCTTCTCACCCTCCAGATCCTCGAGTTCGGCAAGCAAGGCCTGAAGCTCATCATTTTCAGGTCCGGTGACACGCTCCTTGAGCCGGTCGGCGACGATCCGGAAGCGAGCGACGCGATCCTCGGCCGCCTGGCGTTGATCCCTCTCGGCGTTCAACTCTGCCTGCTTTGTCTCGAGTTGCGCACGAAGGATCTCGATTCGCTCAGCGAGAGTCACGACGGTCTTGCCCAGGCTTGTCACGCGCTCGCGGAGACTGACAATGACAGCCTTTGCTGCCTCTTCGTTGCCGTCGACATCGCGCAGCACGAGCTGGGTCACGACGTGGAGTCGGATGGCGTCGGCGGCGATGCGAGCGGCCGTGAACCCGGCGGCCTTACCGGCAAGCGTGGCTGCTCCGACACCTGCGGCGCCGCTGAAGCCGGTGATGAGCGCGGCACCACCGGCCATGCCGAGACCACCGGCAGCGATGGAACCGCCGCCGATCGCGGCCAAGCCCGCCGAAGTGGCCACGGCGCCCGAATAGCCGAGAACAAGCGCTCCGTACGCGCCGGCAATTGCTGGTGCGGCGAGGCCACCGGTCAGGACACCGAGTCCGAGGCCGGCACCAGCCAGGAGCGCGTACTTGGTCCAGTTACTTGCCTTGGACAGCTTCTTGATCGCGTCCTTGTATGCGGTTTCCACAGCAGGGAGGTCTTCGGGATGGAGTTGATCCATCGACCGATGGGCGGCGGCGAGAGCTTCGGCGCGGACAGCCTTGTCCCACTTACCCTCCACCCACGGCTCGAATCCGTACAGGTCGATCAGCAGAAGCAGAGCTCGTGACCGTCTCGCCACGGCCGAGGAGATCTGTGGCCCAGCGGATTCGAGCGCCTCGAGATTCGGAGACTCACCATCCGCGGCGATCTGGTGAACGACTTCTGCGACAGCGGGCGACCACGAAGACTGGTCGCGTTGCACGATGGCCGCAACGGCGTTGTCGCGAAAGGAGTTACGGATTTCACGCTTGGACGGAAGGTGCTTGCCCTTCGACGCGGCGATGTCGCGCTGCATCATCTGGTACTGCCACGCGGTGAGGATGAAGTCCTCATCGGGAGAGAGCTCGAGCTTCTTCTGTACCTGCACCGCATCCATGCGCGTGACACTAGGGTCCTGCACCTGAAATCCGTTGAAGATATTTAGCGAGTGATTCCAGGATCTCCTCCGCGGTTTTGCGCCAGACGAAGGGTTTCGGGTCGGCGTTC